>JAQXLK010000407.1 GCA_029012085.1 Clostridiales bacterium | reverse complement strand
CGGAGCCAGTGGAAGTATTATCAAGAACGTGAAATCTGTGATCGTACCGAATACAGACCATTTAAAGGGAATTCCGGCAGCTGCGGCGGCGGGAATCATCGCGGGAGATCCGGACCGGGAGCTGGAGGTAATCGCCAGTGTTTCACCGGAGCAGATCGAAGAGATGAAGCGGTTCCTGAAGGAAGCGGATATCAGCGTGGAGCACGTGGATAACGGCCTGACATTTGATATCATCGTGACTGTTTTCAGGGGCGAGTCCTATGCGAAGGTGCGGATCGCAAACTACCACACAAACATTGTTCTGATCGAGAAGAACGGAGAGGTGCTGCTCGAGGTTCCTGTTCAGGGCGAGAGCGAGGAAGGCCTGACAGACCGTACACTTTTAAATATGAAGGATATCTGGGATTTCATCAACACCGTGGATGTGGAAGATATCAGGGAAGTTCTGGACACCCAGATCCGGTGTAATGTGGCTATCGCGGAGGAAGGCCTGCGCGGAAACTATGGCGCCAATATCGGAAAAGTCCTGATCGATATGAACGGAAATGATGTGCGCACAAGAGCGCGCGCCATGGCGGCAGCGGGTTCTGACGCGAGAATGAACGGCTGCGAGCTTCCTGTTATTATCAACTCCGGAAGCGGAAACCAGGGGATCACGGCTTCTGTGCCGGTGGTGGTATATGCGAAGGAGCTGGGCGTGGAGGAGGACAAGCTTTACCGTGCGCTTGCGCTCTCCAACCTGACTGCGATCCATCAGAAGACACCGATCGGCCGTCTTTCCGCCTACTGCGGGGCAGTAAATGCGGGTGCGGGCGCCGGAGCCGGAATCGCGTACCTGTGTGGCGGCGGCTATGAGGAAGTGATTCACACGGTTGTGAATGCGGTCGCAATTATTTCCGGTATGGTCTGCGACGGCGCGAAGGCCTCCTGTGCGGCAAAGATCGCGGAGGCAGTGGACGCGGGAATCCTCGGGTACAATATGTATATCCGCGGTCAGCAGTTCCACGACGGCGACGGAATCGTAACTTCCGGAATCGAGGCTACCATTAAAAATGTGGGACGTCTTGCAAAAGAAGGTATGAGAGAGACAAACGAAGAGATCATCAATATTATGATCGGCTGCTAGCCGGCAGCTCTGACACAGCCGCAAAAATTGAACAG
>JAQXLK010000406.1 GCA_029012085.1 Clostridiales bacterium | reverse complement strand
AAGTCACGGTGCTGCCCACCTGCGCCGTCAAAGGCCGGATGGAGTGCTACTGCGATCTGTGCGGTCATGTCGCGCTGACGAAGGCGATTGAGCCGACGGGGAATCATACGCCTGCCGACAGCTGGACCATTGATTCCGCGCCGACCTGTTCCAAGGACGGCGTCCGTTCGCATCACTGCACTGTCTGCGGCGCGCCTGTCGATTCCGAAACGCTGCCTGCGCAGCCGGATCTGCATACGTATTCGGTTGCCTATACGGTCGACGCCAAGCCGACCTGTATTTCCGAGGGAAGTCAGTCTCATCATTGCATCTATTGCGAAGCCCGAACAGGGGAGGAGATTCTCCCGATCGACCCGAAGGCGCATTCGTATTCCGATGAATGGATCGTAACAAAAGAAGCGACCTGCTCCGAAAGCGGTCTGATGCACCAGGTCTGCCTGCTGTGCGGTGAGGATTCCGTATCGACGCTCATTCCCAAAACGGAGCATACCTACGGCGATTATGAAATCATCAAAGAATCAGCGGACGGGCTTTCCGCGCAGGTCAAGTATACCTGCCTTGTCTGCGGGCATGAGAATATCACCGTGATTGTTTTCGGTGAGGGGGATAATGACGATTACATCGGGGACGACAAGGACAATCCGCTCAATAAGATTCATCCGTTAGCCCCCGTTTCCGATTCTATTCTGGTGGTGGATTCCAAGCAGATGATCGTTTCCAATATTGCGCGTCAGGTGAAAGCCGGCGACTTCGTCCTGAATTTTGTCAACCGGAACGATTTTGCGCTGTATGATACCGAAGGGAATTTTGTCGCGGAAGAGAGTTTTGTCGGAACCGGTTTCCGTTACGCCTATGACGATCCCGACGGACAGGGCGTTCCGACGGACTATGCTCTCAGCGTAACGGGCGATGTGGATTCCGACGGTAAGGTAACGTCTGCCGATGCCCGATTGATTCTGCGCGCTGCGGCAGGTCTTGAGAAACTCGAGAATGCGTTCTTCGTTGCTGCCGACGTTGACACGGACGGCAGAATTTCGGCGCAGGACGCGAGAAAAACGCTGCGCGTAGCCGCTTATCTGGATTATTTTGATGCAACCTATA
>JAQXLK010000405.1 GCA_029012085.1 Clostridiales bacterium | reverse complement strand
TCAAAGTTTGTGAGGGCTTGCTGACAAGTTAATGTTTAAGTTCTGTATTACTGGTAGTTAGAAATATCATCATCGGGGTGACAATCTATACCTGTGAACAATTGAGAACTCTTTAGGCGGTTGTTGGTACAAATCTTTTACAAGTTTAGTGGTGATACACATAGCCCTCTGGGCTTAGCCTAAAAAATTCATAGTCCCATAAAAGAAGAACGCCATTCTTGCATATATACAAAAGAAGTATTAAATATATAGTACTAAAAATCAAATTAATACTGGCGTTCTTATGAACAAAGATACAACGAAAAACGAAGTTGGCCAAGAAAAGATCTTTTTTCTTTTTCAGACGTGCTCCTTGACGAGAAAATCCAGGTCAATTTCAATGCCCCGGACCTATCGTCGAATGGAGGGCTGGCACAGTGGTTGAACCATCCTTCACCCATATCCACGACTATGACGAGGACTACTCCCGCGACCTGCTGGAACTCCTTCCGCATAATCTCAAGCAGAAGGGCATTCTCTGACATCCTTTGAGAATCCTCCAAGAACCAAATTTACTAGCAAGTAGTCCCAAATCACGAGACAAGCCCAGAAAAGCTGCGAATTAGTTCTTTGATTCTTCTTGTTCTCGCCAAATCTCTTCTGCCAGATACTTATCGCTTCGGCAATGGAGGTCGGCAACGCCTTCTTCGAGAAGAGGCAGTAGTGGTGAGTTGTAGAAGACGTCCATAGCTTCTTCAAGGCTCACGCTGTGCATCTGGCTTATCTCGTTGATGATACGAGCGTACTTTGCCTCCAAGATTGCATGGAAGGCTTCATCGTGCATAGGGTTCATAGGCGTTGAGAACTTTTGAAGGTTAGACATTCGTTGAGAACTTGCTGTGAGCGGATGCAAATCTGGTTGTTTGGTTCCTCGAAGATAAGGCGGCGAAGGCATTCCTCTTTTGAAATATCTCCTGCGAAATAAAGGTCAACAGTACGGAAGACCTTATCGTTGGCAATACCGCCAATGACCACATCATAATCACCGACAACTCTTCCTTGACGGCATTCTGTCACGAAGTCGAGCCATACTTCATCGTAACGTTTGAACTCAATGACTTTCCATTTG
>JAQXLK010000404.1 GCA_029012085.1 Clostridiales bacterium | reverse complement strand
GTTTCTTTATTTCCTTCTTTTACTGTCTGAACCTTACTTGCTTCCTCGTTTGAGCAACCAACAAGGCAGCTCATCAATAAACTTACGACTAATACTCCTACACCAAGTTTCCTTTTAAATCCCATTTTTTCTTTTCTCCATTGATTTTATTTATAATAATCATAATAGCAATGAAGCTGTATGTTTTGCTTCTCCACTAATATGTAATTCACACTTCTTCTACAGTAATTTTGCAAGACTTGCTAACAATCTTGATGTATTGATTGGCTTAACTAAAAATCCGTCCATACCAACTGCAAAGGCCTTGTCCCTGCTCTCTGATACAGCATTTGCAGTGAAAGCAATTATCGGAGTATTGGCTCTAATTCTGTTTGGAAGTTTCCTGATGCTAACTGTTGCATCATATCCATCCATAACAGGCATTTCCAAATCCATCAATATGTATTGGTAGTATCCCGGTTCATGTTCCTTTACTGCCATAACTGCTTTACTTCCGTTATCGACTTTCTCAACAAGAAGTCCGTAATCTTCCAGCACTTCTTCTAAAATCTCTCTGTTAAGCTCATTATCTTCTGCAAGAAGAATTCTCTTTCCCTCAAGAGCCTTGAGTTGTTCACTATCGGCTTCTTCATAATCATCATCAACCATTTCACCAAGGGCATAGGAGATTGTATTGTCCATGTTTTCATGAACAGTGCTTAGTTTCTCTAGATAGCTATCTATCTTTGGTCCGTGGCTCTTGCAAAGTTCTGTGTATCCAACAGCACTGTTTAGCTCGGTTTTCAAATCCTTTAGCGATTTCTTTCTAAAATCATCTAGCCTCTCTGCTGCATCTAGCTTCTTCTCAAGGATTTCCACTCTTTCAATTAGCTTCTCATGGTTCTCCTTGGATGTTACTATTCCACCATCGGCAAAATTAAACTGTAACTCCCATGTTCTCAAGACATTTCTGAAGTTCTTCAAAGGTCATACTATCTCTTGATAATTTCCTATACAAAGAAGATGGATATAATCCCATTCTCTTTGCCAACTCTGCCTTTGAAATACCCTGATGTATACATATTTCATTAATGATTTCTGATGTTTTCATACGTCAATGTCCTATTCTAACCATTTTGCAGTTGTAACATTTTTGATATAGTAACATATATGTTATTACTTTACAATAACATATTTCGCAAAAAATAAACCTGTTTAACATTTCACTTTTAT
>JAQXLK010000403.1 GCA_029012085.1 Clostridiales bacterium | reverse complement strand
GTCTTTATTAGATATTGTTGATTTAAAAGAAAGATTGCTAGATGGTAAAGAAAGTGTTGAAGAAAAATTAAAATTAGAAATTAATTATGACAAAGTAAATCAAAAAATAGATGCTTTTAGAAACGAATCTAAAAAATGGTTGTTAGATTCAATTTCGTTTAACAAGACAAAGGACTAAGATAAGTTTGTTCGTGTAGAAAATAAAACTCTTTGTAGTGGATGTGCTTGTAGGAATGTGTGCCCTAAAGATGCAATTGCAATGGTTAGAGATGAAGAAGGATTTTTATATCCAAAAGTAGATAAAACTAAATGTGTAAATTGTGGTCTTTGTGCTCAAAAGTGTCCTGTAATAAATAAACAAAAATTTCATGACTATGAGCAAAGAGCATTCTTATTCCAAAACCAAGATGAACAGGTAAGAAGCACATCAACTTCAGGTGGTTTTTTTACAGCTATTGGTAAATATGTAATTGAAAATAATGGAGTTGTTTATGGGGCTGTTTATAATAAAGACTTTATAGTAGAACATCAAAAGGCAGAAAAAGTAGAGGAACTTCAAAAATTCAGAAAAAGTAAGTATGTTCAAAGTAATCAAAATGAATGTTTTAAAGAAATAGAATCTCTATTAGATGAAGGAAGATTGGTTTGTTATAGTGGAACACCATGTCAAGTTGCAGGATTAAAATCATTTTTGAAAAAAGATTATGAGAATTTAGTACTTGTTGATATAATGTGTCATTCTGTTCCGTCTCCATTAGTATTTGAAAAGTATAAAGAATATATTTTGAAAAAAATGAATGCAACAACTATAACTGGAATAGATTTTCGTGATAAAAAGAAGTATGGTTATAAATATCCAATGATGACAGTAGAAACAGATAATGGTGTTTATAGTGAAGGAATTGATACAGGCCCATTTTTGAGAGGATTTTTTGGAGATATTTCAGTAAGACCATCATGTTATAAATGTGCATTTAAAGGAAGTAAGAGAGTAAGTGATATTACAATTTGGGATTGCTTTAATATTATCGAAATAGATAAGTCTTTTGATGATGATAAAGGTACTACAAGAGTTTTAGTACAATCAGCTAAAGGTGAAAAAATATTAGAGAAATTACATAATGTTAGACTTAAAGAATTAGAACTAAAAAAAGCTATTAATAATGTAGTTGAAAT
>JAQXLK010000402.1 GCA_029012085.1 Clostridiales bacterium | reverse complement strand
CGATCACCACCGTCCGCCCGGCCAGCGGCTCGGGCTCCCGCTCGCCGCGCAGCTCGCCGGCGCGGCGGGCAAGGGCCTGCACCTGCCGGTCGGCCAGGTCGGCGACCTCGTCCGCGGTCAGCCCCACCGCCGCGATGACCGACGGGTTGGCCGCGATGTGCCCGTCCGCGGCGACCGCCGCCAGCGCCAACTCCTCGTGACCGGGGACCCCGACCTTGCCCACGACCAGGACGTCCAGCGGGGCGCGCAGGGCGCGAGCCACCTCGGCGGCGACGGGCACGCCACCCCGCGGGAGGCCGAGCACGACGATGCCGCCGGTGACGTCGGCGAGGCGCTCGGCCAAGCGCCGCCCCGCATCGCGACGGTCGACGAACGCAGGGGGCACGTGCTCCATTGTCGTCCCGATGTGCCGAGGGACAACCCCCGCCTCGGATGCGGCGGTGGATCGCCCCTCGGCGCTCGGCTTCCTTTCCCTTCGATCAGCCCTCGATCAGGTCGCCGATCTCGGAGATCGACGTGATGCCGAGCTCCTCCGCGGTCTCGTCGGTCATCGCGATGGCGTAGGTGTTGTTGAACGGGGCGGGCTCGAGCCAGGTGATGCCGTTCTCGGCGTCGGCGTCGCGCACGGCCTCGAACTGCTCCTGCACGTCGGGGATGCCGGACTCGTTGCCGAGGTAGGTCACCCACCCGGTGCCGAGGTACTCCCAGTACAGGTCGATCTCGCCGGACGTCAGCGCCTCCCGCACCGTGGTGCTGCCCACGAGACCGATCTGATCGCTGGCCTCGGCGCCCGCATCCTCGAGCGCGAACTTGGTGATGTAGCCCAGGATGAGCTGCTCGGTGAACTCCTTGGAGCCGACCGTGAGGGAGACGCCGTCGAGTGTGGTGGTCTCGGCGAGGCTGCCGCCCTTGACGTCGGCGTCGGAGCTGTCGGGATCGCTGAAGCACCCCGCCGTCGCCGTGACGAGGGCCAGGGAGGCGGCGGCGACCAGCCACCGGAACGGGCGTTTACTGCGTGCGGGATGCACGTGATCTCTCCTCTCGTTGGGGCCCAAATGCAGAAATTCGT
>JAQXLK010000401.1 GCA_029012085.1 Clostridiales bacterium | reverse complement strand
AATTTGAAGTAACATATTCATAACATCTGGATGTGCTTTTTCAATTTCGTCAAATAATATTACAGAATATGGTTTTCTTCTTATTTTTTCTGTTAGTTGACCACCCTCATCAAAACCTACATATCCTGGAGGTGATCCTATTAATTTAGATACAGAATGTGGCTCCATAAATTCTGACATATCTACTCTTACCATTGCATTTTCATCGCCAAATAACACTTCTGCCAAAGCTTTTGAAAGTTCTGTTTTTCCAACACCTGTTGGTCCTAAGAATAGGAATGAGCCTATTGGTCTATTTGGGTCTTTTAAGCCTACTCTTCCTCTTCTTATTGCTTTTGCAACCGCTTCAACAGCCTCATTTTGACCTACTACTCTTTTATGCAATTCTTTTTCTAGATTTTTTAATTTTTCATTTTCGTCCTCAGTTATTTTTTTAGATGGAATACCTGTCCAACTTGCTATAACTTCAGCGATATTTTCTTCTGTTATAGTTACTATTGACTTTGTATTTTTATTTTTCCATTTATTTTGTTCTTTTTCATATTTTTCTTTTAAATCTTTTTCTTTATCTCTTAATTCTGCAGCTTTTTCGAATTTTTGATTTATAACAGCTTCTTCTTTTTCATTTTTTATTTTTTCAATATCTTCCTGCATTTGTTTTAAGTTATCAGGTTCTGTAAATGTTTTTAATCTTGCACGAGACGCTGCTTCATCAATTAAGTCTATTGCTTTATCTGGTAAGAATCTGTCATTTACATATCTAACAGATAATTTAACTGCCGCGTCCATTGCTTCATCAGTAATTTTTACATTATGATGTGCTTCATATTTATCTCTAATTCCTTTTAATATTAGAACTGTATCTTTTTCTGATGGCTCATTAACAGTAACAGGGCTAAATCTTCTTTCTAATGCTGCATCTTTTTCAATAAATTTTCTATATTCATTTAAAGTAGTTGCACCAACTAATTGAATTTCTCCTCTTGCTAATAATGGTTTTAAAATATTTGCTGCATCAATTGCACCTTCTGCTGCACCTGCTCCAACTATTGTATGAATTTCATCTATGAAAAGAATTATATCTCCAGCTTTTTTAACTTCATTAAGAGCTTTCTTTATTCTTTCCTCAAAATCACCTCTATATTTTGCTCCAGCAACCATTCCTGAAATATCCATGCTTACTACTCTTTTATTTTTTAATATTTCTGGAACATCTCCTGAATTTATTTTTTGTGCTAACCCTTCTACTATCGCTGTTTTTCCAACTCCTGGCTCACCTATTAAACAAGGATTATTTTTAGTTCTTCTAGATAAAATTTGAATAACTCTTTCTATCTCTTCGTTTCTTCCAACAACAGGGTCTAGTTTTCCCTCTATTGCTTTTTTAGTTAAATCCTCTCCAAATTGATTAAGAGTTGGTGTTGCATTATAGCTAC
>JAQXLK010000400.1 GCA_029012085.1 Clostridiales bacterium | reverse complement strand
CGGGTGTGGCGCTCTTGTATCATATCCTTCGTGCCCGCAATCACCAGTACCGGCATGGTCAATTTTTGCAGCTCCGCCGGGGCGATGTGGGGCTCCTTGACCATGAGGCCCAGCAGCTCTGCCCGGGCATTTGCCTTGGGGCTTTTGGACAGGGACGCGAAATGATAGCCCAGGACGATAGGGAGCTGCACCAGGGGCTTCACGCCCTTGGGGTCCAGGTTGGCGCCGTTCAGAATGAGGCGGCGCACCCGGTCCGGGTGCCGGAGGGCGAAGGTCAGGGCAATGTTGCCGCCGTCGCTGAAGCCCAGAATGTCCGCCTGCGTCAGCCCCTGTTGGTCCATAAAGGCCAGCAGGTCGTCGGCGAACTGGAAGATGGTAAAGGGGGCCCTGCCCCGGGGGGACTGGCCGTGGCCCCGGGTGTCCATGGCGTAAACGGTGAAATCACGGGAAAATTCCTCGATTTGGTGGACGAAATAGGTGCCGTCCTCCCCGTTGCCGTGGAGCAGCAAAAGCGGCGGGCCGCTGCCCTGCTTGGTGTAAAATAATTCAATATCCATGACTCACCGCTCCAGCCAGATCATCAGAGCCGTTACGTCCGCCGGGGACACGCCGCTGATGCGGCTGGCCTGTCCCAGGTCCAGAGGGCGGACGGCGGACAGCTTTTCCCGGGCCTCCAGCCGCAACCCCTGGATGGCGTTGTAATCCAGGTCGGCGGGCAGCTTGCGGCGCTCCATTTTGCGGAAATCCTCCACCTGCTTCTGCTGGCGCTGGATGTAGCCCTCGTACTTGACGCTGATCTCCACCTGCTCCGCCACATCGGCAGGAAGCTCCGGCCGGGTGGGGTCAAAGGGGGCCAGCTCGCCGTAGTGGAGCTGGGGGCGGCGGAGGAGGGCAATGAGGGAGCAGCCGTCGGTGACGTCGGCAGTCTCCTTTTCCGCCAGAAAGGCGGACAGGGCGGGGGAGGGAGCCGCGCCGGTGTGAGTCAGGCGTTTGATCTCCCGGTCCACAGCCGTGTATTTTTCCTCCACGGCCCGGAGGCGTTCTTCGGAGACAAGGCCGATCTCATAGCCCCGCTTCGTCAGCCGCTGGTCGGCGTTGTCCTGCCGCAGCAGCAGGC
>JAQXLK010000399.1 GCA_029012085.1 Clostridiales bacterium | reverse complement strand
CCGGATCGGCAGGTACACCTCCAGCCACTCGCCCTGGTCGTCCTTGACGAGGAAGACGAGCGGCGCACCGTTCTCGTTGGGGTTGTCGAGCAGCGTCGTGGGCTCGGTGTCCGCGGCCGTCGCGTAGACCTGGACCTGCGCCGGCACCGCGGTGGCGACCTGCGATCCGGCCGACTCCGCCACCGTGAAGGCGCCGCCGTTGTCGGGGGCCTCCTCCTCGGTGGTGGACGGGGACTCCTCGGCTTCGGCGGCGTCGTCTTCGCCGGAGCCCCCGCCGCACGCGCTCACGAGGAGGAGCGATGCGGCCAACCCAGCTGCGATCTGTTGTGTTCTCGGTATCACGCAGCGAACGTAGTGGTCGCCGTCTCGCGTTGCCAGGCAGGTCGAACAGCCTGACACGATGCCGCGCACAGGGAATTTCGGGGCACCCCGAAAGCGCAGGTACCGTGGCGGCATGGTGGACCACCCGATGAGCGACCGGCTCGCCGACCTGGCCAAGCGCAAGGAAGAGGCGCTCGCTCCCGGCACCGACAGGGCCCGTCAGCGCCAGCACGATCGCGGCAAGCTGCTCGCCCGCGAGCGCATCGAGCTGCTGCTCGACCCGGGCACGTTCCACGAGCTCGACCTTCTGGCCCGCCGGCCCGCCGAGTCGGGCTTCGACGACCGTCCCTACACCGACAGCGTCATCTGCGGCTGGGGCACGGTCGACGGCCGCAAGGTGTTCGTCTTCTCGCAGGACTTCACCGTGTTCGGCGGGGCGCTCGGCGAGGTGTTCGCCGACAAGATCCACAAGCTCATGGACCTGGCCCTCAAGGTCGGTGCCCCGGTCGTCGGCATCAACGACGGCGCCGGCGCCCGCATCCAGGAGGGCGTGGTCAGCCTCGACAGCTACGGCGGCATCTTCTACCGCAACGTGCAGTCCTCGGGCGTGATCCCGCAGATCAGCGTGATCATGGGCCCGTGCGCCGGCGGCGCCGTCTACTCCCCGGCCATGACCGACTTCGTCTTCATGGTCGAGGACACCTCCTACATGTTCATCACCGGCCCGGACGTCGTGAAGACGGTGACGGGCGAGGAGGTGACCCAGCAGGAGCTGGGCGGCGCCATCGCCCACGCCGCCAAGTCGGGGGTCTGCCACTTCACCTCGGCCG
>JAQXLK010000398.1 GCA_029012085.1 Clostridiales bacterium | reverse complement strand
CCGATGCCGCCCGGGTTGGCGGTCGCCCGCATGTAGACCCGGGTGCCCGGGCCGTTCGGGCGGTTGCGCGAAAACAGGTAGCTGTACTCGTCCCAGGTGAAGTGGGTGAGCTCGTCGAACGCGATGAAGTCGAACGCGCGGCCCTGGTACTTGGTGCGGTCGGCGGCCGTCTGCATCGAGCCGAACCGGATCTGCGCGCCCGAGGGCATGATCCAGAGGTGCTTGCTCTCGTTCCAGCGCGCCCCGGGGAAGGCCGCCGGGTAATACCGCATCGACTTGTCGATCAGCTCGGCCAGCTCGGGGTAGGTCTTGCGCAGGATGAGCGCCCGGTAGTGGGGGATGTGCGCCTGCCGGGTCGCCTCGACGACCAGCGCCTCGCTCTTGCCGCCGCCCGCCGCGCCGCCGTACAGGGCCTCGGGCTCGGGGCGCTCGAGGAAGGCGCGCTGCCGGGGCTGGGGCCGCCAGACCGTTTTCTTTGCCGAAGCGCGGCTTTTTTCAGTCCGCGTCATCGGTCTCAACCTCTTCTGCCGCGATCTCGGGCAGTTCGATCTGCCCGGGCTCGGGCACGGCCGCCGCGCTGCCCCATTTTTCGGGCATCCGGCAGCGCAGCCAGAACTGCATGGCCGAGGTGGAGGGCGGCACGTAGACCTCCTCGACCCCGTCGACCATCTCCTCGTATTCCCGCTTTTTGCGGCCGCTCGTCTCATCGTACTCGATGCGGCGGAGCTTGTATTTTTTCTGCACCGGACGAGTGCCGCCGACCGCGCATTCAAAGAGCGCGCGCTCAACCGCCTCGTTTCGGCTTTTCGCCATGGGC
Organism: Clostridiales bacterium; assembly: GCA_029012085.1. Classification (GTDB taxonomy): domain Bacteria; phylum Bacillota; class Clostridia; order Lachnospirales; family Lachnospiraceae; genus CAG-590. Next base: position 807 of record JAQXLK010000398.1, on the reverse strand, counting down.
TGTCTTCCTCCTCTCCCGCGGAGCGGCAGACCGGGCGGCGCGCCGTCCGCTGTCCGCCCCGTGCTTTTTTGATACGCGCCAAAACCGAACGTTTGTTCGATTCCCTTTGTGTGCTTAGTATACCATGAAAGGCGGAACTGTTTTAGAAAACCCTTTCCGTCCATAATAACGGACACTTTTCGATTTATCCTATCCTCAGGAAACCCAACGAATTTCAAAAAACGGAAGGGAGCTGTGGCGTATGGAGGAACTGCTCATGCTGATGCCCGAGGATCTGCCCGAGGGCAGCCGGGCGCTGGCCGAATTTCTGGGGATGGAGCTGTTCATCAAGCTGGTGATAACGTTCAGCGGGGACACGCTGTACATTCCGAGCGTCGAAAAGCTGCGCAACTGCCTGCGCAACCGGGACATCCGGGATCAGTTCAGCGGCCGCGCGGACATCCCCCGCCTCTCGCGGGAGTACCACCTGAGCGAGCGCCAGATCCGGAACATCGTCCGTCAAAAAGAAAAAACGCCGGGAGGCTTTTCTTCGCTTTCCCGGCGCCGCTTTCGTTGTGGCTGTCCTTCCCGCGCACGCGCGCGGGCCATGAATCATAATCAGACTCAAAGACAACATCAGTATCAGATTCAGTTTCAGTTTCAGATTCAGATTCAGTTTCAGTATCAGACTCAGTATCAGACTCATTATCAGTTGGATTTGCTCAACGGTGTTCAACAAAACCAGCATTTGTTGGGTTCACGCCGTTGCATCCGTTGCCAGTTTTGCCTGAGCATGCTCAGCAAAGCCCGCGTGCTCAGCGAGATTGG
>JAQXLK010000397.1 GCA_029012085.1 Clostridiales bacterium | reverse complement strand
TTTAATCATGGCAATACCCCATTCACTTTAATTTGTATAGCACTACTCATGTTGACTACTTCCATCTCAACATTTTTTAATACACCTGCTAATTTTAATCTTGAAACAAAATAACCTAATTGAGCATATTTTCCCGATTCTGCTTCTAAAATAACTGTATCATCTGTACCAATTTGAACGGACGTAACTTTAACATCACTAGGAATAATAAACATCAATTGACTTAAAAAATTTGGTACATCAAATGATCTATCTTGTTGTAATCGAATCGACTCAATAATACGTTCTAACTTTACTTTTTTCTCTTTATATTCATCCGATTTCAATTGAATTGTATTCCTATCCTTATCTACATTTGCTTTTTCTGTATCTGTTTTCGCAATATTGCTTGTTGCTACCAAGATTTTATCATCAATTCTGCCTTCCACATAACCCGCGAAACCTGTATACGCAAGCCAACCAACAAATAAAGATACTGCAACTCTTGTAAGCCATTCACTAATAGGATCATAATATTCCACTTCTTCTTCAAATGTTGGAGCAGATATTTCACCAGCACCACCAAGTTGCTGTAAATTTTCAACTTCATCATCAAAAGAAATTGATTTTTTTCTATTCTTAGCTTTTACTGGACGTAACATTTTTTTATTTGTTTCATCAAAGAAGTTTCGAATATTTCCAATAAATTCTTTTGGATCCATTTTCTTTTTCTTTGCTTCGCTCCTTAAGTAAGTTCCACTTGCTAAAAAGTCTATACTTTTATCAATACCATTCAATGCATACGCAGCAGCTGCTAAAGCACTATTTACTTCCAAAACATCCTTAATACTGTTTCTTTCTTTGTTAACAAAATAAGGAATCAACATTTCACAATGTTTACCTGGAAAAGCTTCTTGTAAATACAAATCAATATTATTTACAATCATACCCGTTCCCGTAATATAAACATCTTGTATAGCCTCTAAATGCGGTTGTAAAGCAATAATCAAGCGTTGTTTTAAATCATATAAAACAGGCATTAAAGCATCTCGAATCGACTGTGTCTCGTAATCCAGAGATAAATCGCCCTCAGCATATGCATCAATCCCTTTGCAAGCCTCATAAGCTCTTGCATACGAGTTAAATCTATCTGCTAATTTAGCAATTACTTCATCCATTCCAACAGGAATGTGAATTAATTCTGCTATCTCCCCATTTTTTAAAATAGTTACTTCTGTTTCATCCTCTATATTAATTAAAATGCAATTTCTTCCTACACCTTTGTCTTTTACCAAATTAACAATTGTAGTACCAATTGCTGAAATACTCTCAAACTTTGTTGTACTTAATGACTGCCATATGTTTGTAAGCTCTATTTTACTAATAGC
>JAQXLK010000396.1 GCA_029012085.1 Clostridiales bacterium | reverse complement strand
TCCCTGCGGGCTGGCTCTCGATCAGTACGGCGCGGCCTATGGAGAGGGGCCGAACTTCCTCTATCCAGCGCTGGAGGTTTACCGGGAAGACGGCAGCTCCAACCAGGCGGAGCTGTATGAGGCGCATTTCAAGAGTATGCTGCGGCTGATGGCCGACCATCCCGATCTGGCGAGTATGCTGGGCGGCTTCAACTATGCCAACTATCCTACCGTCCTCCGGGAGGTGGAGGAACAGGGCGTGATGATCTACGGCGTCTATGTCTCGGCCGCACCCTCGGACCTGCTGGCGCTGATGGAGGAAGAGGTCACCGCAGACCTCTGGCTCCAAAGTGTTGAGATCACCCTGTATTGAAAAAACCGTCTTCGTTGCAAATGGACGAAGACGGTTTTTTCAGCCTTGCAGGCCGGAGAGAATATTCAGAAGCACCCGGACACAGACGGCTGCCGACTCATGCACCATGTTGGCGAATTCTTCGGCTCCGCCGGAGACGCTGTCGCTGACGCCCTTGATGAGCAGGACAGGCACCTGGTTCCGGTTGGCCGTCAGCAGGATGCCGGCGGCCTCCATCTCGCAGATCTCTGCCCCAAAGCGGTTGTGAAGGTCTGCCTTGATGGCTGGGTCCACGACGAACTTGTCCGCAGAGGCACAGATGACCGGCTTCAGCTCCGGCTCCGCCGCGCAGGCCAGCCGCACCAGCTCCGCCGTGGCAGGGATGTACACGTCGGGATAGGCCAGATACTGGCCGGGCAGAGAGCCGTCAAAGGGCGAGGCGTCAAAGTCGTAGTGGACGGCCTTTTCTACCACGACGGTGCGCTGTAAGCCCATGTCGGCGGTCAGACCGCCGCAGACGCCGAAGTTGACCAGCAGCTCCGCTCCATATTTTGTGATCAGATATTGAGCCGTGGCAGAGGCAGCGATTTCCCCCGCGCCGCTGCCGGCGACATAGACGGTGTTGCCGCCGATTTCATAGCAGTAGATGGTATAGCCCGGCGCCTCCTCAGTTCCCAGGGGCGCGCCGCAGGTCCGGAACAGAGCGTCGATCTCCTCCGGAATGGCGACGATCATGCCAATTTTCATCATAATGCACCTCCGATGCGACTATAACACATTTTCCGGCGGTCTGCAAGGAATCCGGGATTGAACAATCCGCGAAAAAACGCTATACTGAGAAAGAACCAACCGGATTTTTTTACGTCATTTCAGATAGGAGGGTGCCTGTGATGCTGGAAGATGCCCA
>JAQXLK010000395.1 GCA_029012085.1 Clostridiales bacterium | reverse complement strand
TCTTCATATTTTTAATAAACGGACATATTTTCTTTTCGTATATCTCCTTCTCTATGGCACATCCACCCAATGAAAAAAGTACACTAGGAGGTGTATTTTTCGACTCATCTAAAAATAAATAGTACTCTTTCATAAAGTGTTTACTCCTTAAATTTTTCGCTCAATTTAATCAATGTATCCGCTGCTTGTGGATTTCTGATTAATTCAGGTAATAAAATTTTTAGCATTTGAGTCTCCATACTATCGTTAGCTTGTACCATCCCACTATATGTTTCAATGACTGCCTTAATATTCTCTTGATCTTTCTTCTTGACTTCCTCGCTAAGAGAATCAATTTTATATAGAATTTCATTTAAAACAGGTACAATCTTACTACTTCCATCTGCATTTTCTACATCATCTTCATCATCCATATTATCCTCATACACAAAACTAGATATTGCTTTTTCCAGCCTTTCTCTCGTTTCCACTACAATATCTAAGTCAGTCAAATCATACTCAAAAGTCCTAATTGACGATATATCAAATGGTATTTCTTCTCCTTTTCGTTTTAAATGAATTATTGGTTTTCCTTTAGAAGTACGATACCCTATCTCAAAAAAAACATTTGGATTATGTCCCGTCAAATCAGCGATAACTAAATCGTATTTATCTAAACAATCCAGAATACCCTGCGTTATAGAATCTGGTGTATTTTCATGGTCAATTCTCACCGCTTTAAAACCACATTGTTCACATACAGGCTTTATTATATGATTAAATAACTGATCCGCATTTTTACGTATTTCACTATTTTCATCTCCAATAGGCGAAACCACAAAACACTTCCTTTGAGTATTATCATTTTTATCAGTCATTATATAAACACCTCTTTCCGTTTTATCTATCACGCCATTCTTTTGCAAATTATTAAGTGCTCCTGCAAACTGCCCCTCTGTATATTCTCCAATCTGCCGTTTTATTAGATATTCTTTCATTTCTTGTACTGAATGTCTATTTTTATCCCCCATCAAGCTGATTATTTCTTGTTTTATAATTCCGCTTTTTGTCATTTTTGCGCCTCCTTTCTTGTAATTATACTTTTTTCTTGTTGTTTGTCAATATTTTCTTGTTTCCATTTCTTGTTTCTTGTTTTATAAAACATTTTATTTCCTTCTAACTCGCATA
>JAQXLK010000394.1 GCA_029012085.1 Clostridiales bacterium | reverse complement strand
CCTTTCGATTCTTTACTGCCTCTAACAAATCCACCAATTCACCCTTTTTCATTGCACTAACGCCTTTAATTCCTAACTCCTTTGCCGCACTCTTAAGCTCCGCCAAAGTCATATCTTCATTATTCATACATACTCCTTTCTGCTTTCCACATACACTTATTTGTGCACGCAAAGACAATCTCAATACTCTTAAATCAATGAGACACAATTACAACTGTTCAATCCAATCAAAAACATCTTTCAACTCCAAACAGCATCAAATTTTTATTTATGGGTAATTATTTGAACAAAATCAGAATTTCCAATTATTTCGATTATAACACACTTTTTCAGATTGTAAACCCATAATAATAGTTGTTTGGGGTATTGCTTTTTTTGACAGATTATACTATAGTAATAAATGTCTAATATATGGATAGGAGGGATTGCTTATGAAGTCTACTTTATATGTAGAATACCAGGAAAAGCAACTTGCAGAAAAGGATTTAATTGCAAAGGCTAAGACTCTTTGGACAGAATCCGGCAAGAAAATTTCCGAACTTACATCTCTTCATATTTATGTAAAGCCTGAAGAGAATATGGCTTATTGCGTATTTAATGAAGATATCAAAGCAGAATTTACTTTAGACTAAAACAAATTGGTACTTATGTAACTATGATAACTTAGTAGTGTTATTTTCACTTAAAAGAGCTTTAGAAACAGATATTGTTTCCAAAGCTCTTTTTATTATCTTTTTATATTTTATATATTATCATCTGATGAAATATTAATAATAAGATTATCAATACAAGATACCAATTGTGCAATTTCCGGTTTTGAAATCTGTGCATTAGCACCAAGTTTTTCTCCCTTACGCTTCATATCATCATTAATCAACGATGAAAAAACAATAATTGGCAAATGTTTTAATGCTTCATCATTCCGCACCAAACGAATTAACCGATGACCATCCATCTGTGGCATTTCAATATCTGTAATAATACATTTTACACCATAGTCTACACCATTATTCTTTTTAAGCTCTAACAGACTGTCCCATGCCTCCTGTCCATTTGCATATATATGCAAATTAGTATATCCTGCCTGTGTTAAAGCATCGGAAACTAGCTTCTGCAGCATCGGTGAATCTTCCGCAATCGTAATTGGAATATTATTACGTTCTCTTTCTCCAAGTTCTGCAAGCTGCGAAACTTTAAGGCTTGTCTCTGGACAAATATCTTCTACAATACGCTCAAAGTCTAAAACAATAATTAAAGATTCCAATTTCTTAATAATACCTGTTGCAATTCCTGCGCCCGGCGCATTCACTGTTGCATCTGGCTTAACAATATCCGTCCATGAAACACGATGAATGCCAAGTACCTGTTCTACATCAAAAGCAATGTTCAGATTGTTAAAATTCGTAACTATCAGCATATTGTTCTTACGTTCCGGATTATCCGGAAATCCTAAAGCTTTTGCTAAATTAATTACTGTGATAATAATATCCCTTGGCATAAAAATACCTTCAATACAAGGATGTGAATTTGGTACCGGCGTAATATCTGTCATGGATAATATTTCACGAACTTTTGCCACGTTAATCCCATAATGATTGCCGGCAATTGTAAATTCCAAAACCTCTAATTCATTTGTCCCACTCTCTAATAAAATATTTGTGTCCATAATATACCCCCTTATTTTACATTGATAACATTATCCGTATCATTATAATTTATCTTTAGTTCAATAGTATCCAACATATCTTTCATATCATCTGATATTTGAAACACCAACACAGCTTCCTGATTCTCACCTGGCTTTACCGAAGTCTCCAATGTCCCAAGATCATTCATCAATATAGTTAACATTGGATTAGCTGCTTTACTTCCATTACAAACAAGTCGATAATTAATCGAACTGTCCATAAGCGATATCTCTGCCATATCTTCTGTTGTATTCACAACATTAAACCTAACAACTAGCAACTGATATCCATCCGATGCTTCTAAGTGCATAAAATCCCCATCATCATCCGTAACAGGATACTGCTCCGTCACTATATAATCTTTGTATGTAATAGAAACATTAGAAATCCCTAAAATCTTTGCAATGTCTTCTTCTGTTCCTACTGCATGCTCTTCTTTCATTTCTTCATCTGCTATATCAGATACTGTTTCCGTATTCTCTTGGGTTGTCAGAATTTCTGTTGTTACCGGTTGTTCACCTTCCTCCGAAGTTAACATCATCTCAGATGTTTCTTCCTCTAACTCCTCTGCGTCCCGCTCACCCTCTTCAATACGATCTTCATAATTTAAATCATACTTTAACAGGAGTTGTGCAGCATATTCTGCAATCAAAGTAGACTGTTCATCTGTCAAATCAATCACATCATTACAGCCCGTCAACACTAAGCAACAAAGGGCACAGATAACGAAACCTTTTATCCTTTTTGACATAACCTTCCCTCTATTCATTCACAATCATATAGGTATATTTTAGCACGATTTTCCCTTTTCTTCAACAATTTTCATCATTGTTATCATGCTGCTTTGCAAGCTCTAATTCAAAGTAAAATACAACACCTTTTTCCTTGTTATAGGCACCATAAGCCCGACCATGCTGTTTCATAGTAGCTGCCACAATAGAAAGCCCTATACCACTACCACCATACTCCCTCGTTCTTGCTTTATCCACCTTATAAAATTTAATCCATATTTTTTCTAAATCCTCTTCCGGTATTGGATTTCCCTCATTATATACATTAACACGTACCAGATTGTCCCTTTCTTCTAAGGAGATAAACACATTTCCTTCTTCGCACGCATAATGAATTGCATTTGTCAGATAATTCGTATAAACCTCTTCTATCATAAATTCATCCGCCCATACATAAACAGGCTCTTTATATGGAAAATGAAGATATAAATGATTTTGCTGTAACAATATCTCCGAAGAAGCATTAATATTCTTCATAAGTTCAACTAAATCAAAGCGTTCAAAATTCACTTTATCTGTTCCAAACTCCAATTCATTCAATGTTAAAAGCTTCTTAACCATTGTATTCATCCGGTCAGCCTCATCCATAATAACCTCACAGTAAAACTCCCGGCTTTCCACATCGTCCGAGATATTTTCTTTTAACCCTTCCGCATATCCCTGAATCAATGCAATTGGTGTTTTTAATTCATGCGATACATGAGATAGGAATTCTTTACGCATCTCGTCTATTTGTGTTTTTTCCTCAATATCTTTTGTAAGCTTTGCATTTGCGGTCTTTAACTCTGAAATCGTTGCCTCTAACTCTTTTGACATGGAATTAATACTATTACCTAGCTCACCAATCTCATCTTTTGATTTACTCACTACCTTTGCATCAAAATCGAGCTGCGCCATCCGCTTTGCCATAACTGCCATCTCTCGAATCGGACGCACATAATAACTGCTGGCAAAAAACATAGCAAGGCATCCGACTATAATAGCTGCAATTCCAACATAAACATATAAACGCATCGTCGTAAGCACACTTTCATTAAAGCGGGTTGAAGAAGATCGTAGTGCAATCAAACTCCCATCGTCTAATACACCAACCAAATCATAAAAAGTTTCATTCATCTCCTCAACATAATTCTGATGAAAAATACAGTAACCCTTTTCATTATCTGCAAAAAAATTCTCTAAATTCTTTTCGCCTTTTCCCTCCAAAAGCTTTGCAATAGACTGCATACTTTCCCACATTTGACCTTCTTCATTCGTATTACTATATATTACTTTATTTCCATCCTCATCTATATGAAGTACAAAAACATTAATCTCACCCTTTGCCGCTAACTTTGCTAAACGATCCTTTATCTCATCTTCACCGATACCTTCTGTTGAAAATATATTATTTATCTCCGTATACATATTCTGCATACGTTCTTTCAATTCATCCAGAAAAAAGGTTTTAACAAACAATTGTGTGACACAAAGGGAACAAAATACTGTTAGTGTCATCATAATCATCAATAACATTGTTAATTTGAAGCGCAATGAATGCTTATATCGTTTTATCATTTTTATACTCCACTAACTTTCTACTTCAAATTTGTAACCCATTCCCCAGATTGTCTTAATATAATCTCCACATTCGCCCAACTTACTTCTAAGCTTCTTAACATGTGTATCAATTGTTCTTGCATCTCCAAAATAATCATAATTCCATACATTATTAAGAATCTTCTCTCTTGAAAGTGCTACGCCTTGATTTACAAAGAAATAGTTAAGCAGTTCAAATTCCTTAAAGCTTAGTTCAACATTCTCCCCCTTCACCTTAACCGTATGAGCAGATATGTCTAATTCAATATCACCTGCTACCAGCTTCTCTTCCTGGGCCGCAGAGGAAGTTCTTCTTAAAATAGCCTCTACTCTTGCAACGAGAATCTTAGGGCTAAACGGTTTTGAAATATATTCATCTACTCCAAGCTCGAATCCCAACAATTCATCTCGTTCATCCGATTTTGCAGTCAGCATAATAATAGGTACTTGTGAAAATCCACGAATCTCCTTACATGCCTGCCATCCATCCATTTTAGGCATCATTACATCTAAGATAATCAATGCAATATCTTTATTTTCAACAAAAATATCCACTGCCTCTTCACCATTTGCTGCCTCTAATACAGTATAATCTTTTCGTACCAGAAAATCTTTTACAAGCTTGCGCATACGGCTCTCATCATCTACCACTAGAATTTTTATTTCACTCACAGGTCTGCCTCCTTACACCTGACATAGCAATTTTTTTAAGAATGATTATTAAAAAATCACTATTCCATACTCATCATACTCTTTTTTTATTATAAAACTTAAATATGTTGAAAATGTGTATTATTCTACGCCATTCATATTCAGTTCTGCTTCCTTTTCTTTAACCGCTTGTTCCCGTTTTTCCAAATCTTCCTGCCACGAAGCATACTTATCAAGAACCTTCTTTTCTGTATTCACATATCCTGTATTTGGATTGATTGCTGCAATTACAAACATTGCAATAATCATAAATGATAATGCTGCAATTACAATTTTTAGACGTTTTGCAGTCAGTCTCATTCGCTCTAATCTTGCTTCTAATACACTTTTGTTTATCTCATTTACCTTTTCGTACTCCATTCGCTTTGGAAGTCTTACAGTAGGCAGACTTTCCTCACTATATCCAAACTTTGTTATCAAACATTGTCGCAATTCATATAAAAAACAATAACCTACCATGGTCTTAAACATGTCCCGTTCAATCAGTTTTGAATAAAGTTCAAAACATACATTTCCATCTTCGAGCGGGGTTCGACTTCGGATAATACTAATCGTTTCTTTTTCTTTTCGTGCAATTTGCGCTTCACTTACACTAGAGAACACAAATCCATCTACAACTAATTCTTCTTTCTCCATATTAATGACTCTCCTCCAAATAACTCAAATTCCAGATAAACGCCATATCCCTTATACAAATTCAGAGTAGGTTAAACCGAAAAAGGCGGATTCTATCCGCCTTTTTCAGAAAAAATAATCCAATTTCAAAAAATTCCACTTGCAAAAAGCATTGAAAACACTATATTTTCAAACTTCTTTAAAAATGGACCTGAGGGGAATCGAACCCCTGTCCGAAGACTCTTCCATCATGGCATCTCCCATTACAGTCGCTTTACTGACATTCCCTCGGGCTACCGCCAACCGACAGGCTGTAGTCCTTAGTAGCTTCATGATTCTTTTGACAAGTCAAAGCTTTCCTGCCAAAGTTCCCCACTGTTTTGATGCCTTATCCTAAGCCGTGAGTCAACTTAGGTAAGACAGCTGCCATTAGGCAGCGTACGCTAACTTATTGTCTGCGTTTATATTTAATTCCAAGTTTTTAGATGGTCCTGGTCCATCAATGGCTTCCATAATTTCTAAATCCCCGTCGAAACCAGTACAAGCCCTGGTTAGTTTATGATAAATCGAATCAGACTGTTTATTCTTCAGAAGTCTCCTCTGAATCTGCCTCATTCGCTGAATCATCTGTCTCTTCAGATGTTTCTTCTGTTGCTTCCTCTGTCGTTTCTTCTGTATTCTCATCCTCAACAGCTGAAAAATCCGGAATATCTTCTGCATGTGCCTCTTTCATATATTCACCAACAAAGTTCTCTAAAGTAGAGTCACCAACAAACTTCGGAATGCTTTTATAATAATCAATTCCAAGCGGAACGCCTATCATGGCACCAATCACTATTGCTGCAACAACACATTTTACTGCAAACTTTATCTTTCGCTGTCTCTCTAACTTCTTTCTATTGTGCTTTTCATATTTTCTACGATCAACTTTTTCCTGACTCATAATGTCCTCCCATATATCTTTAGTCCTCTTATAGATTACCACACTTTTGCGAAAAATAAAACTGAAAATTTCGTGAACACACATTTTATCGCATATTTCTTATTTTAAATTCCTTTTCAGCCTCACGTTTCATATCCTTCTTTGCGATATCATTTCGTTTGTCATAAAGTTTCTTTCCTCGTGCCAGTCCGATTTCTACTTTTACAAGACTGTCTTTAAAATACACCTTAAGTGGAACAATCGTATATCCTTTAAGCTTCGCCTGTCCCATAATTTTATTAATCTCATATCGATGAAGCAAAAGTTTCCTTGGACGAAGTGGATCCTTATTAAAAATATTTCCCTTCTCATACGGAGAAATATGCATCTGGCGAATAATTACTTCTCCATCCTCCACAGCAACAAAAGCCTCTTTTATACTACAATGCCCAAGACGCAGCGATTTGACCTCAGTTCCATGCAGAGCGATTCCTGCCTCATATTTTTCATCAATAAAATAATCAAAATATGCCTTTTTATTATTTGCGATTAATCTTTCCCCTTTTTGCTTTGGCATAACATCCCTCTTTTCCTAACATTATCTCATTCGTTAATATATCGGTTTATAAATCTGTTTCCTCAACCAGTTCAAAATCAATTGTTCTAAGCAGCTTATCTACATGCACCACTTTTACACGTACCTGCTGCCCCATAATATAGCTCTTACCATATTCTCTGCCAACTAAAGACACACTGCCTTCATCATAAATGTAAAAATCATCCGGAATGGTACTGATGCGAACCATGCCCTCAATGGTATTCGCAAGCTCCACATAAAATCCATATGCAGTAACACCGGAAATTATTCCATCGTATTCTTCCCCAATCCGTCTGCTCATATACTGAACCTTCTTAAGCTTTTCCACCTCACGCTCTGCCTCCTGGGCCCGGCGCTCA
>JAQXLK010000393.1 GCA_029012085.1 Clostridiales bacterium | reverse complement strand
AGGAAACGAAGGGAAGCATCAAATGTTGCACCACCCCAGCACTCTACAGAATGATATCCAACCTTGTCCATCTTCTCGATGATTGGAAGCATCTGTTCTGTTGTCATACGGGTTGCAATCAATGACTGATGCGCATCACGTAAAACAGTTTCCGTAATTCCTACCGGCTTTGCTGCTTGATTTGCCATATCTTTATCCTCCATAATCATTTTATATATTCGTTTCATTCATCGCACATTTTAGTGAACCACCCATTGTCTAAAACCAATGGGATTACAGTCACCCTATTTCAATCTGTCCGATTCCGACAGTTACTATCACATCACACCAAAGATTGCCATAAATGTTCCGGCTGCTACTGCAGTACCGATAACACCTGCAACGTTAGGACCCATAGCATGCATTAACAAGAAGTTTGTAGGGTCTGCCTCTGCACCAACCTTCTGGGATACACGGGCTGCCATAGGAACCGCAGATACACCTGCCGAACCAATCAGTGGGTTAACCTTACCCTTCGTTGCCCAGCACATTAACTTACCAAATAATACACCTGCACAGGTACCAATAATAAATGCAATCAAACCTAATGCAACAATCTTTAATGTATCAAGCTTTAAGAATGACTGAGCTGTGGTAGTTGCACCTACAGAAGTACCAAGCAAAATAACTACGATGTACATGAGTGCATTAGAAGCTGTTTCAGATAACTGCTTAACCACTCCACACTCTCTAAATAAGTTACCAAGCATTAACATACCAACAAGTGGTGCTGTTGTAGGAAGAAGCAACACAACTACAATCGTAACAACAACAGGGAATAAAATCTTCTCAAGCTTAGATACCGGACGCAACTGCTCCATCTTAATCTTACGCTCTTTCCCTGTTGTGAGAAGCTTCATAAATGGCGGCTGAATAACCGGTACTAACGCCATATATGAATAAGCTGCCACAGCAATCGGTCCCATCAGAGTTCCACCCATTCCAAGCTTACCGGCAAGGAAAATAGATGTAGGACCATCCGCACCACCGATAATGGAAATAGCTGCTGCTGCCTTATCACTGAATCCCATAAGGATTGCGAAGAAATATGCGGAATAAATACCAAACTGTGCTGCGGCACCTAATAAGAAACTCTTCGGATTCGCAATCAGCGGTCCAAAGTCCGTCATTGCACCTACACCTAAGAAAATCAAGGATGGTAAAATACTCCACTCATCTAACAAATAAAAATAATGAAATAGTCCGCCTTCAGCAATGATACCAGGGAACATGTTCGCAAGTAACATACCAAAGGAAATCGGAACTAACAACAATGGTTCAAATCCAAATTTGATTGCCAGAACAAGAAATACACAGGCAACTAAAATCATTACAAAGTTACCCCAGTATAGATTTGCAAATGCAGTCTGCGCACCTAAGTTCTGCAACGTATTCCATACGTAATCCATCTAAACTGCCTCCTGTATAATAATTTATTTTTTAATTAGTTGAGGGAAGCAAGTGTATCGCCTGACTCTACGCTGTCACCAACTGCAACGTTAATTCCTGCAATTGTTCCATCCTCAGGAGCTGTAATCTCATTCTCCATCTTCATAGCCTCAAGAATCATGATTACGTCACCTCTCTTAACTGCCTGTCCTGCATTTGCCTTGATTGCTAAAATCTTACCAGGCATTGGAGCTGCTACCTTAACAGAACCTTCTGCTCCGCCTGCTGCTGGAGCTGCTGCAGGTGCTGCCGCTGGGGCTGCTACAGGAGCTGCTACCGGTGTTGCTACAGGAGCTGCTGCTACTGCGCCAGCACCTAATTCTTCCACTGCTACATCATAAGCTGTACCATTTACTGTAATTCTATAATTCTTCATTATCATATCCTCCTAATTATCTCTTTGCTTTCTTGATAGAACGAACAATCAGTCCGTCACTTCCTGCACTCACGGTAGAACCTTCTGCTGCCATAATTGCGGCTGTAATGACTGCAACTAACTGTGCATCATTCATCAGATTATCCCCAGCAGGAACTGCTGTAACTGGTGCTGCTGCATTACTTGCAGATGCTGCTTCTTCTGCATTCTCTGCAGTATTCTGCTTAGCAGCTTTTTTTGCTGCAAGATTTTCTTTCATATTGGCAATACCATCACTTACTGCCATAATCGCTTTGGAAAGTCTTCCGAACTGTCCAATGATAAGTGCAATAAAGATTAAGATTACAAATACCGTACCCATACCCATTAAGGTATTCATACCGGCTTTTGCCATTTTTTCACCCGTAGTATATTCCGGTGAAACTGTAACCTCTGAAATCTGGAACGGAGTAACTACCTCTCCGGTCGTTTCATCTACTGAAGTCTGTTCCGGTGCACTCTTATACACGAAACTCATCTTGGCATCTCTGTCTTCATAAGCAGCTGTAAGGGTTACTCTTACTGTAGCTCCTTCCTCTTCTACCTCAGAATCAATATCAAGCAAATACTGCTTAAATACCTCTTCTGACTCAGAACTCGCCATCGCAATCTCCATTAAGGAAATCACTTTATTATCCTTCGAACGGAATCCCTGCAACTCTCCGCATTCTTCATTTGCTGCTTCAAAATTGGAAATTGCTGTCTGATATACTTCCTGTCCTTCTGAATTATTGATGATAATCTTTGTTGCCTCATCTACATTCTGAATGTTATAAGTAAGATAAACACTATTACTTATAACTTCAACATCCGTATAATCAAAATCGACCTTCTCCTGACCATCACTACATGCTGTCATTGAAAATGTCAGCACAAGCATGGAAAGAAGTAAAACAATCTTTTTCATTTTCATCTGGTTACCACCTCTCTATACTGCACCATGCTTCTTTAATGGTCTGTCTTCCTGCTTTGTGTAGAGCATCTCAAATGCAGCAATCAAGCGCTTTCTTGTTGCAGCGCCATCGATGATATCATCCACATATCCACGTTTTGCTGCTGCCAGAGCACTAGACATCTTCTCAACATAAGAAGCCTTTGCTGCAGCAACCTTATCCTTATCATAACCATCCTTTGCAAGCTCGTCCGCATACATAATCTTAACAGCCTGCTCTGCATCCATTGTACCAATCTTTGCAGTATTCCATGCATACTCAATATCTGCACCGATTGACTTGGAATTCATTGCTAAATATGCACTACCAAAGGCATCTCCCATAACAAGGTTAACCTTTGGAACGGTTGCATTTGCAAAAGCATATGTAAGCTTCGCTGCCGCTTTTGCGATTGTCTTCTCTTCTGAAACAGTTGCTTTATATCCCTTCACATTGGTTAATGTAAGTACCGGAATATTAAATGCGTCTAAGAAATTAACAAACTCTGCTGCAATGTAAGCACCATTGGTAGAAAGAACATCTCCACCATCATTTGCCTGGTTTGCAACACATCCTACAGTTGTACCACCAAGCTTGATGAAACCGATTACCATATCCTTTGCGTACTCTTTCTTAAGCTCAACAAATACATTACTGTCTGCAATGTGAGTAAGAACCGCTCTTGCATCCCCTGCAAGACCTTCGAGATTCGGAATCTCTCTGTTCAAATCATCTAAGCAGTCTACGAAATGTGCATCATCCTCATTGTTAGAAGGAAGCATGGAAACTACCTGTCTGATTCTTCCAAGTAATGTAACGTCATCCTCTAATACCTCGTCTACCAATGCAGAATTTGCTTCCTGATAATCTGCAGCAGAAGTATCTAACTTCTCCTTATAGTTGCCATCTAATGCATTCGGACTATTCACAAATAACTTTGCGTTGTCCTTAACCATAAATGTAAAGTCAGAAAGTGCCGGAATAATCGTTGCACCACCACCGCATACACCAAATACACCGGTAATCTGTGGAACAACTCCGGAAGCCACGGACTGCTTTAAGTAAATGCTTCCAAAAGCATTCAAAGAATCTGTTGCCTCCTGTAATCTAAGACCTGCACAATCTACCAAACCAATCACTGGAGCACCCATTTTAAGTGCCATATCATAGATTTTTGCAATCTTTGCTGCATGCATCTCACCAATGGAACCACCCAATACTGATGCGTCCTGGCTGTATACATACACTAATCTACCGTCAATTGTACCGTAACCTGTTACGACACCATCTGCCGGTGTTTCATAATCCTTGGTGTTAAAGTCTGTTGTTCTGGCTGTTACCAAAGCACCGACTTCAACAAAACTTGAGTCATCAAGTAACGATTTGATACGGTCACTTGCTGACAACGTAAGTTGATTGCTCATTTTTAGCCCTCCGTTTGAATTTATTATAAGGCATACAATATGTAAGCCAAATTTTAGCCAATTGTATTGTATTACTTTTGCCTGCTGATTTCAAGTTAAAGTTGTAACAAATTAGAATATAATTATTGTAAAAAAAAACGATTTCATACGTTTTTTTGTCTTTTTTTTAGTATTTTTTAATTGACTTTTATGGGAGCGACTTATATCATTATAATATGATATTTTTTATAATTATTGTTGGTTTGGTTGGTGCTTTAGGATACTTCATCTATAACCTGGATTTATACAAGTCTTATAACGATTACAATACAAAAGAAATCGACAAACTAGAGGAAGATTTAAAAAATGAACGCACCATCAACAGTGAAACCCTGAAAAAACTAAATACTGTCGCATATACGAATCCAATTACAAAGCTTGGTAACATCGATTATTTTATGGACGAAACGAAAAAATTATTCGAAGAAGAACCAGATGAAGACTATACCCTGATTGCTTTTAACATTCAAAACATTGGTAAAATCAATCAGTTATTTGGTCCTACAGAAGGTGATAATGTTGTGCTACATGCCGCCCGCTCTCTCCGTAAAGTTGGTCAGAGGGAACGTCATCTGTTCGCTCAGATATACTCGAATCTGTTTGGTATGATTGTGAAGGGAAAGTCAGAGGAATACATCCTCAGCCAGGTAACAGAGCTTACCAATTTGTTACAGGATTACAGCGAGAATTTTACGGTTCTTTCTTCCTTTGGAATTTACCATATTACGAATACAAGCCAGCCTATTATGGAGATGGTTAATGCCTGTATGCTGGCACAAAAGTTCGTAAAGGATCCGGAAAAGTGTAATTATGTCTTCTACTCTGAAGAACTGGAAGCCAACTTTAAGCAGAATAAGCAGATGAGTCAGGAGATGGAGGAAGCTTTGGAGCAGCATAAGTTCCTTATGTATCTGCAGCCTATGGTTGACTTAAAGACATTCCGTATCGTCAGTGCAGAAGCCTTGGTACGTTGGGATTATCCCGGCAAAGGAATTCTTTCTCCATATGCATTTATTCCATTATTTGAGAGTACTAATCTTGTTCAGAAGTTAGACTATTATATGTGGGAAGAATGTCTCAAGACAATCCGACGTTGGATTGATAATAAAATCAAACCAACACCGATTGCCATGAACATCTCTCCGATTCATTTTCAGAATACAAAGTTTATCGACCATCTAGATGAATTGTGTGAGCATTATCTGATTGACAAGAACATGCTGATTTTAGAACTTCCGGAGCGTGGAATCACCAATGGCGGCGCACAGATTAAGGAAATTATTACAACTCTCAAGGAACACGGCTATACTTTATGTATTGATAACTTCGGAAGTATGAACAGTCCATTAAACCTGCTTCGTGACTATCCGATTGACCGGATCAAAATCGACCGTTCCTTCCTGAACCAGAACAGTGATACAGAAGAAGGTATGTCCATTCTCCGGTATCTGATTGCTATGGCAAAAGAAGTTGGTCTTATGGTTATTACCGAGGGTGTTGAGACCTTAGAGCAGACGAATCTTCTTAGCGAGATTGGAAGCGATGTTGCACAGGGTTATTTCTTCAGCAAACCGGTTGACCTGCGTGAATTCGACCAGTTGAACCACTCCATGGTACAGCGGGTATATCAGAGCAACGAGTACTATCCTACTTTTGAGGATTTGGAAAAGGATTTGGATTTGATTGCGTTTATGTTGGGAGAATCGTGATTTGTATCATTATATCTATTAAAACCCCCTGCATGACAGGCTTATATGTCATGCAGGGGGTTGTTTTAAAGCTTAATGCATCTTCACTTAACTTATTTGTCTGATAATGAAGTAATAATATTTTCTACATATTCAATACTTCTTTTACATAATCCAAAGGGCATAAAACCATCTCTGCGATTTCTTTTGGAAATTTACCAAATTTATAATAAACTTTAATACGTTCCTGAAGTCGAGCCTCTTTTACTGCTTCATCCAACTCAGGCTTCATAATTTCCTTTAATACCTCGCACATAACACCAGTTTTACAGCGATTTCTAATTTCAGGAACCGCTATTCTTATGTTACATAAAACTAAAAAATATTACATTTCCCATAATCCCGGACTCATAAGAGTGAAGTTCATTTCAGTTCCTTTTATCTGGCTTCCCATATAACCTTCAATAAAATCAAAGTATCCATCTGCCCCGGACCTCTTCTCCCATGTATCGATGGAATCCTTGATTCTTAATAGACACATAACCGGAAGTTTGTAATAGCTTTTCAGCATTTCCTGCGATAGCACTTCTGTATTTTCCTGCTGTTTCAGAAGTTCCATTACTTCCACATTTGTATATGGATCAAAAGCCATGAGTAAAGCTTTCTCCAGTTTTTCATTATCTTCATTCCTGAATTTTCCGGTATCTGCTTTTTCTCCCGTGCATCTTTCTTTTATGTCAAACAATACCAATGCAATGGCTTCCCGAAGCCGACGGCTGTTTGAAGATGGAAATTCCCGGTGTACTTTCAATGCATTTCCCTCCATTGGCAAAAGAAGCATGGAATATACCTCTTCTTCTCCTTTTCTCATCTTACCGAATTCCTTTTCCATCTGTGAAAAGATTCTTTCAAACTGATACAACTGCATAGTTTTCTTCCCTTTCGTATTTCTGTAACTTTTATCAAAAAAACTTGACAAAGTGGTTAATATATGGTGTGCGTGGGCCTCAATCAATCCCTCCGGCTTAACATCTCGTACCAGTGTAATGGTAATATCTTTGGTAGCAATCTCGTTAGTATCTTACACCACGAACTCTAATTTTTATTCGTCCGGTAACGAGGCAATTATTGCTTCCACTTCCGGAACAGTGAGCCTGACCTTTTGGGCAATTTCGTTTACCGTAAGGTTCATATCAAGATATGCTTCAATTTTGCCTTTGATTTCGCCTTCTTTTACGATTTTATCCAAAACTTCACACATAGTTACACCTCCTACCTCACTCACACCTTGCGCATTTTCAAAACGCTCATCTTTTGTTAAAACTGTCATCAGCTTTAACACTTCATCTACATGATGTA
>JAQXLK010000392.1 GCA_029012085.1 Clostridiales bacterium | reverse complement strand
CGATCAAATTCATTTCTTCCGGCGAGAAGATCGACGCTCTGGATGTATTCCATCCTGCCCGTATCGCAGACCGTATCCTCGGAATGGGCGACGGCCATTATTGTTGCGGTATGGCTTTTCTATCTTTTGCTTGCCAAGTTGCATTTGTTTAGGCATAATTGTACACTGAAGATTATAATGCTTTATGCTTTTTTGATTTTGTTACTGTTCGGGTATTTCTATACTATTTATACAAGTCAGTTGGGACCCTGGATGTGGAAGCACAATATTAATCCGATGGGTAGAACGGATGCCTATGATCAGGTTAAATTTATGTATGAATTGACACCTGCATTCGTCGGAAGGGGCATGGGATATGTGGCAGACTATTTAAGCAGTGCCGGCATTGTTGGATTTGGGCTGCTACACAATGATGATCTGGCAATGTATATTGAATTGGGATTTTGGGGTTTTCTTGTTTTTCTGGCAAGCTACGGAGTGATCTTTCGGGTAATGTTGAAGAGATTAAGGCAGCGGGAAGCGGTACTGGTTGTTTGTCTGATCCTTTATACATTGGTGAATTATATGACTGACAATATCAGTATTTATATTTCCTACATGTATCCTTTGTATGTGATGATATTAGCACTTATGCATCAGGGGGAGAAGGAAAGAAATAAGGAGATGGTTCAGGTATGAAAATTGTGCATATTTTAAATACCCTTCTTCCTTCCGGGGCTGAAGTCATGCTGGAAACGTCAGCTAAAGAGTGGATTGGATGTGAGAAATGGATACTTGCCACGGATCCTGAAGAGGGAAGCTATGCGGCAGAGTTGAAAAAAGCCGGATATCATATTAAACATATTTATCACAAAAATATAGTCAGACAGTACAGGGCTGTTTACCGTTTTTTAAAGGAACAGAAATTTGATGTGGTGCATTGTCACAGAGAATCCCAGTCGGCATATTATTTGATTCTCGCTACAATGGCGGGGGTAAAAAGGAAAGTGCACACTGTGCATAATGTGTTCAAATTTACGGGTCTGCTCCGTGTCAGAAGGATTTTCACAAGATGGCTTCTTCGTAGAAACGGAGTGCGTCAGGTGGCGATTTGTAAAGATGTGGAAGAGAATGAAAGAAAACGTTTCCATAATCCCTGTTACAGGACAATCTATAATTGGTGTAACAGTTCGGTTTATCATTATGTCGATGAAAATGAAAAAAAACAACTACGCAGCGAATTGAGAATAGAACCGAAAGTTTTTTGTATCGTGAGTGTAGGCAATTGCAGTTGTATCAAGAATCACACCTTGCTGTTGCAGGCATTGGCAAAGCAGGAGGTGTCAGAGAATTATCATTATTATCATATTGGTGCCGGGGAAACAGAAGAAGAAGAAAAGAGGCTGTGCAGAGAATTAGACTTGGAGGCTCATGTTACATTTATGGGAAGATGTAATCCGGAAAGATATGTGAAAGCTGCGGATTTGTATGTAATGCCATCGTTACATGAAGGTTTTAGTATTGCTGCACTGGAGGCAATTCATACCGGTATGCATACACTTTTTACCAAGGTGCCGGGACTTGGGATGTTACAGGATTTTGGCTTTCCCAATACACATTTTTGTGAGTTGGATGCAGATAAACTTAAAGAAAAGATAGATGAGTGCCATAAAATGTTTTTACAGGGGGATTGTATAAACAGTGAAGAGCAAAGCAAAACAGCTTTGGAACTTTTTGGCATGCAGACCGGAGTCAGACAGTATTTAGATGTGTATGGAGAATAAGCTCAATGAAAAAGAGTGTCTTTCAAAATTATTTATTTAATCTGTGTTATCAGATTTTTCTGGTGGTAATACCGGTTATTACAACGCCATATTTATCAAGGGTGCTGGATGCGGGGAGTATAGGAAATTATGATTATGTATGTTCCAAAGTATCCATGGTGGTATTGATTGCATCTCTGGGATTTGCTGTTCACGGACAGCGTGAGATTGCTTTCCATCAGAATGACAGGAAAGAGTGCTACAGAATACTTTGGGCAGTGCAGATTGTGAAAACCATCACATTTGGCATTATGACCCTTTTGTACTTATTTTTGTATTGTCGAAGCGGCAGTCTGGCACTTTTCTACCGGATTGAGTTATTGCAGATTCTAGGCAGCTATCTGGATGTTTCCTGGGTCTTTTCGGGGCAGGAAGACTTTAAGAAGATTGTGAACCGCAATTTTATTATTAAGATTCTGAATGTTGCGGCGATATTCCTGTTTGTGAAATCAGTGAGTGATCTGGATATTTATTTTTATATTACAAGTATTTCACTTCTTGCCAGTAACGGGATTCTTTGGTTTTATCTGCCACAATACGTGGAGCGTACCGGATTGCAGAAGCTTGGACTTTGGAGCCATTTTATATCTATGTTGATATTGTTTTTGCCTCAGGTGGCAATTCAGATATATACTGTACTGGACAAGGTGATGCTTGGTGATCTGAGTACAAGTGAGCAGGTGGGATATTATACACAGGCGGAGAAAATCGTCAAGCTTTCCATTACAGTGGTTACTTCTTTATCCACTGTGCTGATGCCCAGAATTGCGGCATCTGTTTCCGGCGGAACAAAGGAACAATTGCAGAGATATTTTACAAAAGCAATTCAAATCGTAGGATTGTTGGCAATTCCGTTAATGTTTGGTATTATAGGAGTGGCGGATCAATTTATACCATGGTTTTTGGGAGACGGATATGAACCAAGCAGATTTTTGCTCAAATTATTATCAGTTCTGACGATTATCATTGGAACGGCAAGTGTTACGGGAACTGCTTTTATGATTCCGCTGAAATTACAGAAAGAGTATACGGTTTCTGTTGTTGTGGGAGCCCTTGTGAATTTATGTGTCAATTATTTGCTGATACCAAGGATTCACTCTACGGGAGCAGCTATAGCAACAATTTTAGCGGAATTGTCTGTATTGGTAATTCAGTTGTATTGTTTGCACAAATACTTTCATTTTATGGAAGCCGTCAGAACATGTTATAAGTTCCTGACAGCAGGAATGATTATGTTTGTCTATTTACTGTTTACAGAATGGATGCATTTATTTCAGGGAACCTTTGTTTTGTTAAACATCGCAATTGCGGGGGCAATTTATGGCATTATGTTACTGGTATTGAAGGAACCCCTGCTTCTTGAAGTGATGCAGCAGTTGAAACAACGGTTTATGAGAGGAGAAAAATCGTGAATCAGATTGTACTGATATGCTTCTATTTTGGGAAACTTCCAAATTATTTCCAATTATGGCTGGATTCGGCAGCAAAGAATCCTTGGATTGACTTTTATTTTTATACAGATAATACAGAAGAGTACCGTTATCCATCCAATGTGATCAAAAAGTCTGTATCTTATGAGAAAATGAAGAAAAGAATACAGGATTGTTTTGATTTTGAGGTAGTGATTGACAGACCTTATAAAATGTGTGATTATCGCCCTGCGTTTGGTTATATTTTGCAGGAGGATATAGTACAATATCCTTATTGGGGTACTTGTGATATTGATGTGATATTGGGGAATGTGAGTCACTTCCTGAATATGGAGATGATCTGTCGATATGATAAAGTATTAACATTGGACCATTTTGTGATTTATCGCAATACGCCACAAGTAAATAAACGATTTATGGATACACTGGATAATAGAGCGGATCATTATAAAGAAGTTTTTACGGATAGCAGGGTTCATAGTTTCGGAGAGCGCGCTCCGGGAGGAATTTATCATATTTATAAAGAACATGGATGGCCTATGCTTGATCAGGAAATATGTGCGGATATCAGTTATCGTTGGAAACACTTTGTACTGGGATCTGACCATGAAGATCATAAGCACAGACCACAGGTGTTTGTCTGGGACAAAGATGATGGCAGCCTATATCGTTATGCAGTATTAAAGGGAAAGGTAGTGTGTGAAGAATTCATGTACATGCATCTGCAAAAACGAAAGATGGACGTTTCTGCCAGGCTATTGCAACAGTCGCAGAGTTTACTGATTGTACCCAATAAAATACTTTCGTTGAAAGAGAAGCGGGAGCGGATCGGGAAAAGAATGATTATAAAATATGGACATAGAAGACTGATATATGGTGCCCGTATTAAAATGTTATGGAAAAAATATGTGGGCAAATAAATGGACAGAAAGGAAAAGGAAAATGAAGGGTGAATATAAGAAACCACAGGGGTTTAATTTATCGGATTTGTGGATGGAATGCAGGAGTTGTTGGATAGTTGTGATCATATCGATAGTCGTTTGTGTGGCTGTATCGTTGGGAACGGCAGCGGCTCATAACAAGGAACAGAGCAACAATCCACCGGTAGAACAGGAAGTTCCGTATGAGTTTTCGGAAGAACAATTAAAGAAAATCAGGATGCTAGAAGATTATAAAAAGTTATATGAAAACCAGAAACGATATGATGAGAATGCAGTTCTTATGAAGGTAGATGCTACCAATGCGGTAAGGGATGACTTGTATTTTGAAGTGACAGGTGAAGACAATATCACTAATGTTGTCAATTATTATACGCAGAAACTGGCAGGCGCGGATTATATAAAAAAATTAACGGATAATTTTGCGACAGACGGTGATATGTATCTGAATGAAATCATTACTGTTACGAATATTGCCGGTGTCACAAACAAAAGTGCCTTTGTGGTGACAATCAGACATTATGATGAGGAAAAGTGCAAAAAAATAGTTGACTTTACCAAGCAGTATATTACAGAATGTAAAATGAATAATGATTATGAGATTACACTTTTACAGGAAGATTTTGATCGAGTAATAGACAGTAAAGTTGCAGAAATACAGAGAAGTGCCTGGAATACAGAGGCCGGTTATG
The DNA here is from genome assembly GCA_029012085.1 of Clostridiales bacterium. GTDB lineage: Bacteria > Bacillota > Clostridia > Lachnospirales > Lachnospiraceae > CAG-590. The sequence goes on along the minus strand of JAQXLK010000392.1, from coordinate 9,659 downwards.
CCAACGCTTATTATGGGAATCTGAAAGCATTGACAGAAGAAGAAAGGGACTACTTTAATGGAAATACAACACACACTGTAGTGACAGGTGGAGGCCAATTGTATGATATGAAGGAACGTGGAGTGATAGGTGTCGTTCTGGGCATTTTACTTTATGTTGCCATAATTTTTGTGAAGTTGTGTTTCAATAAGAAACTGCTCTATTCTGACCGTCTGCATGAAATTTTTGGGATTACTGAGTATTGTTCCTTTAAAAAGAAAGGATTGGATGCTTTTGCAGATAAAGTGGGCAGTACTGTCAGCAGACAAATGCCCAAAGATGCGGACAAGCCAAAGCTGCTTGTTGTGAAGAGGTATCAGACTGCCAAATCCAACCGGTTTGTGGAGCAGTTGGAAGCCGTCCTTGATAAGAGAAATGTGTCACATACTGTTATTGCATCGGTTGATTCCACAGATATGTTAAAAGACGTGGATGGGGTATTGTTTGTTGAGACAGTAAGGAAAACATCCTATGATTCCGTGTGGGACGATCTGGAGTTCTGTGCGGCAGAAGATAAATGTGTTCTGGGGATAGTAGCGTTATAACAACGAGGAATTGAGTATGAAAGAATTTGACAAGTGCAACATTTTAGGAGTGCATATTGCAGTTACAACAATGCAGGAAATGGTGGATTTTCTGTGTGATAATGAAGAGGAACTGAGGGGAAAATATGTATGCGTTTCTAATGTGCACACAACAGTTACCGCATATGAAGATAAAGTATACCGCAAGGTACAGAATAATGCAATTGTAGCGATCCCGGATGGGAAGCCTTTGGAGCTTGCATGTAAAAGATGCGGGTATAAGCAGGCAAGACGAGTTGCCGGGCCGGATTTAATGTTGGAAATATTTGCTGCTTCCGAAAAAAAGGGGTATTCTCATTTTTTCTATGGCAGTACAGATGAGACATTGGAATGTCTGAAAAAAAATCTCCTGGAGAAATATCCCAAATTAAAAATAGCCGGAATGTATTCCCCGCCCTTTACAAAGCAGTCAGAAGAAGATGATGCAGAGGATATTGCGAGGATTAATGGGGCGAAACCGGATTTTGTCTGGGTAGGATTAGGTGCACCCAAACAGGAAATCTGGATGTATGAACACAGAGATAAGATCAATGCTGTCATGTTAGGGGTTGGTGCGGGATTTGATTATCACGCGGGTAAAATCAAGAGAGCGCCCAAGTGGGCACAGGAGCTTTGTCTGGAATGGCTCTTTCGCCTTATACAGGATCCGAAACGATTGTGGAAAAGATATGTATCCACTAATTTGAAATATTTACGCCTGATAGCAGCCCACAAACCAAGTCGGATTGAAAAGAAGTAATTATGATGTCAAAGAAAGAGGAACCTGATTATGCCTAAAAAGGTCTTAATAATAACCAATGTTCCGGCACCTTACCGGGTAGATTTTTTCTATTATCTGCAAACACAGATACCACAGTATGAATTTCATATATTGTATTCTTCGGTGAGTGACCGGATAGGCAGACAATGGCATACTGATCAGGATAAAATCATACAATCACATTTTTTGAAATCGAGAGTATTTACAATACATAATCGATATGATGACAAACAGATTATTTTTCCTTATGGGGTTGCCAAAATACTTGCACAATTACAGCCGGATGTTGTAGTCGGATCGGAATATAATCCGACGATTTTACAGGCGGTGCATTGGTGTAAAAAGAATAAGATTCCTTATATTTCCTGGAGTGATGGTACCCGTTATTCGGAGCGAAATATCAATACTTTGCAAAAGCTGTTTCGAAAATATGTGGTTAAGCGTGCGAAAGCCTTTATCGGTAGCAGTACAAGGACTGTTGAGAATCAACAATATCTGGGCGCATCACCTGATAAGTGTTTTTTGAGTCTTTTGACGGTTGATATTCAACAGTATTTATTGCGACGCGAAGCTGATGAACCGAACCATTACAACTTGTTATATGTAGGGAGCCTGATTGGAAGGAAGGGGTTGGATCTTTTATTGGATTCCTTAGCGCTGACGGATGAGAGAATTTCTCTTACGATTGTTGGAGAAGGAGGAGAAAAAGAAGGGCTTACACAACAGATGGAACGGTTAGGGTTGCAGGACAGAGTCATTTTCAAAGGTTTTCTAGAGGGAGAAGCGTTAAAGAAATCTTATGAGAATGCAGATGTTTTTGTGTTGCCTACGAGGGAAGACTGTTTTGGACTGGTGATTCTGGAAGCAATGTGCGCTTCCATGCCGGTGATTGTTTCGGAATATGCAGACGGAGCAGTTGATCTTGTGACGGATGGAGAGAATGGTTACATTGTTGATCCGAATAATAGTGAGGAAATGGCGAAGGCAATTGATACAATTTTTGAACAAACAGAACAGTTAAATGCGATGAGACAGGCAAGTTATAAGCGTGCACAGGGATTTGCTTTTGAGCATGTGGCAGAAGGATTTATCGCTGCGATAGACAGTGTGTGGAATGGGTAATAAGATGGTAACGGCAATTTTAACATGTTTTAATAGAAAAGAAAAGACGATTCAGTGTTTGAGAAGCCTGGTGGAAGGAAATTCTGCTATTGACTTCTCATTTGTCGTTGTGGATGATGCAAGTACCGATGGAACAACAGATTCATTAGAAGAGTTAAGGAATGAAGGATATGCGATTCATCTGATAAACGGTAATGGGGGATTATTCTGGTCCGGAGGTATGAGAGAAGGAATTGAATATGCTAAAAAGCAGATGGATACAGAGTATTATATGCTTGTGAATGATGATGTGTCATTTTATAAAGGGACGATCGAGCGTATGGTACAGAAAATGGATTGTGAGAAAAACCAGGTCTTAATAGGTGCTGTGTGTGACCATAATGGTAACTTATCCTATGGTGGTGTGTGCTATGAAAAGGGAAGTATTAAATACAGTATTGTGGGACCGGATTCTGTGCATATAGACCGAGCGATAGATACTTTTAATGCAAATTGCGTCTTAATTGAAAAAGAAATATTTTTAAATGCACCTAATATTGATCCAAAGTATGTACACAGTCTTGGGGATTTTGATTATGGTTTGACGTTACACAGGATGAATGTGACGTTGGAGCTGTTTGGAGAGTATGTAGGGATTTGTCCGGATAATGATGTGGCGGGGACTTGGCAGGATACTTCTTTAAGCAGAAGCAAAAGATTGCGCTTAAAAGAATCACCGAAAGGTGCTCCTTTGACACAGTGGTATTATTTTCTTAAGAAGAATTTTGGTATGAAACAGGCATTAAGCCATGCGTTTACACCGTTTTTACGTATTTTACTTGGCAGATAGGAGCAGAGAAATGGTACTGAGTATTATTATTCCGGTTTATAACGGACAGACTTATTTGGAAGAAACATTGAACCGGGTCTTACGTTTTCGGGATTATTCTGTGGAAGTAATTATCATAGATGATGGCTCTACAGACGGCAGTTATGAAATATATAGCCGCTTTGCCGAGGAAGATGATAGAGTTAAAATATTTGCACAAAAAAATCAGGGAATCGTAGCAGCCCGAAATATGGGTATGAAAAAGGCAAAGGGAGATTTTGTCTGTTTTGTGGATCAGGATGATATGATTCATGTTGAAACATATGAAAGGGCTATGGTAGCGGCCGAGAAGAACCATAGTGATGTCTGCTTTTTCTCGACGCAAAAATATTGGGATGAAAATACATTAGAAGATTTGGGAATTGTAAAAGAAGAAGGGGAGTTTGAACGGGAAGGGATAAAGAGCAGATTTTTGCTACCGCTTCTTGTACAGGAGTACAGGGATAAAGGGGCGGACACCTTACTTGGTCATGTATGGGCGGCGATTTATAGAAGAAGCTTTCTGGAAGAAAATGATATTCATTTTTTTCGCTTTATTGATTATGAAGACGATGTTCTTTTCATTATGCAATGTTTATCCCGTGCAAAAAGGATTTCAGCCATCAAAGATGTGGGATATTGGTGGAGAATGAACAGACAGTCTGAAAGTTATCGTGTAAAATATATTGAAAATCTCTATGAGAAGGAACAGCAGTTATTTCAATATATAAAGGAGACGTTAAATGGGGGGAGTTTTTGTGAGCCTTCGGTTTATCAGACATTTTTGATGCGTTATGAACAGAATATTTTGTTGAAATGCGTGGAGAATGATTGTGTATATCTGAATCATCAGCAGGCGAAACAGATTTTTCAGGAATGGTCAGGCTTTTTTGAAAAGAATGGAAAAGAGCAATTAAAGATTTTAAATGCTGATGTGACGCTTCGAAATAATTCGACCAAGGCAGAACTGATCAGGAAATGTATAACCGGAAAGCGTTATAGAAAAGTATATTGGATTTTGTGGATACACAGTTTATGGTTACATTTAAAAAACAGGTGGAATATATGATCAAGAAATATTATTATGTGAAGGGTGCACTGCGGGTGCGCTGGATGGATTTTTTAGAGACATACGGAAACAGATTTATGATAAAATCTGTTAATTTTGAAAGAAAACGCTATGCCGGGCGCAAATCTCTTTCTGTACAACAGGCACAAGAAGAGATGATAAAACTGATCGAAGGGAAGGAACCCTTTGCGGTAGGGAGATTCGGTGGAACAGAAATGTCTGTGATGCGTGCCTACGAATTCGGTCTGGAGACAAAGAAAGAGAAGGCCATGCATAATCTGCGCATATTATCAGGATTTTATTCTGAAGATGATAAAGCAGGGGAACGTTTTTGGCAGTTAATGAATGACTGCTGTAAACAGTTTGATCTGTTAGGGGTCTGGTATCAGAATGCGGAAGATTATTATTTAAAAAAATATATGAAAGACTGTAAGATTACACAGTTGTATAATCTGGAGCCTTGGAAGTCGAGAGAAGGAACACATTGGTCTGCAGCCTTAAGGGGAAAAAAAGTACTTGTGATACATCCCTTTGAAGAGACTATAAAAGCACAGTATGCCAAAAGAGAAGTATTATATCCCGGGACAGATATTTTGCCGGAATTTGAATTGCATACGCTAAAAGCAGTACAATCTATTGGCGGAACAGCCGATGAACGTTTTAAAGATTGGTTTGAAGCATTGGATTATATGTTTGAGGAAGCGATGAAAATAGATTTCGAAGTGGCAATTATTGGATGCGGTGCTTATGGTTTTCCGTTGGCGGCGCGTTTAAAAGAAGCCGGAAAAAAGGCTATTCATCTGGGAGGAGCAACACAGCTTCTATTTGGAATTAACGGAAGAAGATGGGTGGAATCACCGATTTTTGCCTATGTAAGGCAGTATATGAATGATGCGTGGGTGTATCCCGGAGAATCAGAGAAACCTCAAAATGCCAATTTAGTAGAAGATTCCTGTTATTGGGAAACCTCCGCAGATAAAGAAAAAGAGAAACAAGAATAGGATGAGATAGATGGATCTGGTAAGTGTAGTAGTAGTTACTTATAATCAAAGTAAGATCGTTGTTGAAACATTAGATAGCATATTAAAGCAGACATATCCAAGGATTGAACTGGTAGTTTCAGATGATCATTCTACGGATGATACAGTAGAAGTGGTACGTGACTGGATAGAACAGCATAAAGAGAGATTTGAGAATTGTGTACTTCTGGCTTCAGAAGTAAATCATGGGATTACAGCTAACTTAAATATTGGTGTAAGGGCATCCAAAGGAAAGTATGTGAAAACACTTGGGGATGATATTATGGTGCCTGAGGCTATTGAGGAATATGTGGAACATTTTACCCGGACTGACGGCGAAAAAGTTGTATGGGTGGCCAGATCAAAACCATTTCCGGATGAAGACGGAATTGATGTAACTCCTGTGCAGCAGTTTTGCGATAGAGAGATTGCGTTTTGCAAGTTGAGTCAGAAGGAACAATATAGAGATATAGCGGAAGGTAATCGGATTCCGGCACCTTCGGCCAATTTTTATGTTCGTAAAGTGTGGGATGAAATGGGGGGATTTGATGAACACATTACATCCTTTGAAGATTATTCTATGTGGCTGACGCTTGTATCTCATGGATATTGTTTCCGATTGATTGATAAAGAATTAGTATACTATCGTATTAGCAAAAATTCTATTTCTAACACAACAAAACATTTTAATAGAATGCAGAATTCTGTGGCAGATCTCTTTTTTAGGCGCGGGGGATGGATGTTGTTAAGAACAGGGCAGTTTAATGCCTTTGCACATCAATTTGTAAGGGCGTGCAGGGCAAAATGGCGGTATCGCAGGGAGAATAGAGACTGAGAGAGGGATAGTGATGTTATTTAACTCAATTGATTTTTTGATTTTCTTTCCGATAGTGGTAGGCCTCTATTACGTTTTACCAAAGAAAGTGAAGAATTTGTGGCTGTTGGCAGCCAGCTATTATTTTTATATGTGTTGGAATGCCAGATATGCAGTTCTGATTTTGTTTTCAACTATAGTTACTTATCTGAGTGGTCTGGTGTTGGAAAAGGTTGAGCGGAAAAAGCCGGTAGTTGCGCTCAGTTTTATTCTGAATCTTAGTGTGTTGTTTTATTTTAAATATGCTAATTTTGCACTGGGTGCTTTACAGAAAGTTTTTGCTCTGGCAGGTATTAATTTGACAATGCCTGTCTATGACATTATTTTACCTGTCGGAATCTCCTTTTATACATTTCAGGCGTTGAGCTATACGATGGACGTATACAGAGGGGAAATATATGCAGAAAAAAATTTTTTTCAATATGCATTGTTCGTATCTTTTTTTCCACAGCTGGTTGCCGGACCTATAGAGCGGTCAAAGAATTTACTTAAGCAGCTTGCAACACCAAGAAAATTTAACTTTGAATTGGCCAGAGACGGTCTGCTTTTAATGATTTGGGGCTTCTTTTTGAAAATTGTTCTGGCGGACAGAATTGCAATATTTGTTGACACGGTGTACGGCGATTATACGACGTATGCAGGGTGGTATCTGATTGTTGCCACAGTGCTGTTTGCTGTTCAGATTTATTGCGATTTTATGGGGTATTCGGTGATTGCCATGGGGGCAGCAGAAATTTTGGGAATTCATTTAATGGAAAATTTTGATGCTCCGTATTTGTCTAAATCCGTGGCGGAATTTTGGCGCAGATGGCATATATCTCTGACATCATGGTTTAAAGATTATTTGTATATTCCACTTGGAGGAAGCAGAAAAGGAAAAGTTCGGAAATACATAAATAAAATGATTGTTTTTTTACTGAGTGGATTATGGCATGGTGCCAGTTTTTCATTTATTGTATGGGGTGGATTAAATGGACTTTATCAAATTATAGGGGAAATTTTCAGACCTGCCAGAGATAAAGCGGTATCCCTGCTTCATTTGCATAGAGAGTCCTTGGGACATAAATTAATTCAGATTGTTATAACATTTATGCTTGTGGATTTTGCATGGATATTTTTTAGGGCGAATGGATTGAAAGAAGCTCTTTCAATTATCGTACTGATGTTTACGGTGAAGAACCCGTGGATTTTATTTGATGGTTCTTTGTATAATTGTGGAATTGACAATAAAAATCTTTTACTTATAGTAATCTGTATATGTATTTTGATATTTGCTGATTTTTGTAAAATAAAAAAATTAAAAATACGCGAGATTATTGTACAACAGGATTATTGGTTTAGATGGGGGATTATTGTTTTTGCGATAACGGGTATTCTGGTATTTGGAAAGTGGGGGCCTGCTTTTGAACAAGCTAATTTTATTTATTTTCAGTTTTAGCAGGAGATCAGACTATGAAGCATAAGATCAAAAGATTAGCCGGCTGCATTATTGTAATTTGCCTGCTTATAGGAAGTATTCATTATACGGGCTGCTTATTGAGACCCACAGATACAGATGTTGCTTTAAATGCAATTAATACTTTTCATAATATGCCGGAGAATTCCTTCGAAGTAATTGCGTATGGTTCCAGTCATGTGTGGCGGGGGCTGAATGTGATGGAAATGTATGAAAAATATGGTATCAGTGCATATAATTATGGATGCAATTGGCAGCATATGAATACAACGCGTTTATTTTTTGAGGATTCTTTAAGGACACAGTCACCAAAGGTTATTATTATAGAGACATATTTAGTAAATAAGCTCTTGGAAGATAAAAACATGAATGGTGAAATTTACTATACAAGAGGAATCAGCCAATTTGAAGCAAAGAGTGAGTATTTAAAACAATGCTTTGGAGATGATAAGGAGCGGTACTTGTCGTACTATATGCCGTTGTGTGCGTTTCATGATAATTGGACAGCGTTATGCGAGCAAAGCTTTTCAGATGGTTATAAAAGAGCGGAGTTTAATGATACAAGGGGATATCTATATACGGAAGGGGGAAGTCCGATTGAAATAGGAGATTGGCAGGCATTCAAGCAAAAAGAGCTTAGTGAAAAGGCGTTGGATATACTTGATAGTATCGTGCAGGAATGCAATGAGCGAGGAATCCGGATTATATTTTATACGGCTCCTTATCAGGGAGAATATAACTATAGCGATGCTATGGAGCAGTATGCTGAGAAGAATGGATGCGAGTATTTCAATCTGTTTGAAAAAATGGATGAGGTGGGAATTGATTGTAATACGGACTTCTGTGACAAAGGACACTTGAACAATAATGGTGCAGTAAAAGTGGCAGATTATTTGGGGGCATATATTGTACAAAATTATGATGTAACAGATATCAGGGAAGATAAGAAAGACGAGAGTACTTATTGAGAAAGGAGATTGGAATGGAAAAATTATATATTGTAATTCCGGCTTATAATGAAGAAGAAACAATTGAAATGGTTGCAAGGGAATGGCATCAGATTGTTGAAGGTATTGGAGAGGAGTCTAAACTGGTAATTATTGATGACGGTTCAAAAGACAATACTTATCAGAAGTTGTTGGATTTAAAGAAAGAACTGCCGCAGTTAGAACCGCTCACCAAGCCGAATGCGGGACATGGAGCAACGTTACTGTATGGCTATGCTTTTGCATTGAATGCAGGTGCTGACTATATATTTCAGACTGATTCGGATGGACAGACATTACCTTCTGAGTTTGGTCCTTTCTGGGAAAAGCGTATGGAGAAGGATGCAGTAATTGGTTACCGAAATCATAGAGAGGATGGATTTTCACGTATTGTTGTTACTAAGACTTTAAAATTGGTTCTAAGACTTATTTTTGGGTTAAACGTTACTGATGCAAATACTCCATATCGTTTGATGAAACGAAGTCTGCTCGAAAAATATATAGGACAAGTACCGGAAAATTTTAATCTTTCTAATGTTATGCTTACTGTATTGTTTTTGCATAATAATGAAAATGTCGAGTTTATGCCAATTACTTTCAGACCCAGACAGGGAGGTGTTAATTCAATTAATTTGCCTAAGATTACGAAAATAGGCATTCAGGCAGTAAAAGATTTTCGGACAATCAAAAAAAATATGAAATAGCCGATAGTCATAAACGGAGGAGGAGATTATTATGGCATGTTTTATAGTTCCTGTTGCAGAGGCAGTTGTTACTACTGTCGCAGGCAAAATAATGAAATCAAAGGCGAAGGAGGCTGTTTCAATTGATACGCATGATATTTCTTTTGAAACAGAAGTGAAGATTCCATTTACCAGAAAGCTGACATGGCTTTCAAATCTC
>JAQXLK010000391.1 GCA_029012085.1 Clostridiales bacterium | reverse complement strand
ATCCGGTGATTATCATTATCTTTTTCATATATTTCTCCAACTATTCCATATCTTCCCATTTCAGGAGCGTATTTTTCTTTATATCACAAAGTGCTTTTTTACCGATTACTTCTGACATTCTATGTGAAGGTATACCTGTTCCCGGTCTCTTAGACCATACCATGCCTTCTGTAATCACAGTGCCTGCCTTGATATCTGTTATGGCAACAATACTTCTGAATGCCCACTCTCTGATACTCTCTTCATTTTTGTGAACTTTTTTTGTATTACCGGATGCCATTTCAATTTTACGGATTCCATCCACCAAGTGGTACAAATCCATAAAATCAATAGATACTGTCTGGTCAGGACCCGGAGTCTGCTTGCTTAATATAACATGCTTTTCTATAATGCTCGCTCCCATTGTTGCTGCTGCATAACAGGTATATAAATCCGGTGTATGATCAGAATGACCAATTACTGCTTCCGGAAATGCTTTTTTCATTTCACCGATAACACCAAGATTTACATCTTCGTATTTTGGCGGATATTCTGATAAACAATTCGTAAATGCAAATGGTATGCCGGATTTTACTAACACATCATATGTTCTCTTGATTTCATCAAATGTTGACATACCAGTTGATACGATCATTGGTTTTCCTAATGCCGCAATCTTTTCAATCGTTGGTATATCGGTCATTTCACCGGAACCAATCTTAAATGCCGGAACACCGATTTCATTTAATTCATATGCCGCCTTTAAACTAAAAGGAGTACATAAGTAGATGATTCCAATTTCCTTGCAGTAGTTCATTAATTCTACATGCTGATCCAGTGTCAGTGCATGCAATTTTAAAAAGTCATATAAAGGAATATCAAAATTGGAAGACATAGGTACATCCTTCAACATCTCCTCATCCGGAAGATGATGCTGGAACTTAATACAGTCTGCGCCTGCTAATTTTGCTTGTCGGCACATTTCCTTTGCGACTTCCAAATTTCCCATATGGTTATCGCAGCCCTCTGCAATAATAAAGACCTTCTGTCCATCACCAATAACTACATTTTCAATTGAAATTGTTTTCATAGCTTGTCTCCTTATCCTTCTTGTTCTGTAACGCAAGAATACCTTCTACAGTATAGATATCCATCCATTCATTGATATCAACTGCTTCCATTTCATCAATCACATAACCCGTTGCTTTTTTTCCAAGTACTGACTCTGTTTCTAATAAACTATCCTTCATAGTTGCGTAAATTGCACTATTTTCTACATATAATGGAGTTCTTTCCTGTCTCCTTCGTGGTGCATCCGGATATAACCTTCTATATTGGCCATCCTCTGTTTTTATCCAAAAGTCACTTCTATTTTCAGAAAGTGTTAACAAGGTGTCATATTCTGGCAGGTTCTCTTCAAACTTCGCTAAAAAAGCCTGTACAGTTTCGCTTTTTCTTAAAGGTGATGTCGCCTGTAAAGTTATAACAGCATCATACTCTTTATTATACTGTTCTTTCATATAATTCAGCGCATGAATTAAGGCAGCTTCCGGCTTCGCTGTATCGCCAGATATTTCTGCGGGTCTCTCCACAACAACTACATTTTCATACTTGGCTGCTACAGCCGCAATCATAGAATCATCTGTACTTACAGCAACATCCCCCTCAAATTCTACTTGGCTAATACAATCCAATGCATACTCTAATAAAGGCTTACCCTGTATTGGATATATATTTTTGTGTGGAATTCCCTTTGATCCACCTCTTGCTGGAATTACTACTAAATATCTCATTCTAATTTCCTTTCTTCTCTTCGTAAATTTCTTCATGAGACACCGAAACTGCAACACCATTTTCAATTCTGAAAATCACATCACATTCCTGTATTGTTGTTAATCTATGGGCAATAATAATAATTGTCTTTTCTCCGTGCAATGCGTGGATAGCATCCATAACTGCCGTTTCTGTCTCTGTATCTAGTGATGCTGTAGCTTCATCAAAGATTAAAATAGCCGGATCACTATATAATGCCCTTGCAATAGCTACTCTCTGCCGCTGTCCTCCTGAAAAGCGAACTCCTCTGTCACCTACTATCGTATCTAAACCATCAGGTAAATCTTCTACAAATTCTCTTAACTGTGCTTTTTCTAATGCCTGCCAAACCTTCTCATCATCAATATCATGCTCTTCCTCTCCAAACGCTATATTATTACGAATGGTATCATCTGTAAGGTACACAGATTGGGGTACATATCCCATAATTCTACTCAAGTTATAATTTACTTCAGCAATATCCCTTCCATCAATCTTTATCTTACCATCTCTTGGCGGAAATAAGCCCAATATAATATCTGCCAAAGTTGTTTTACCGGCACCGGAATGTCCAATAAACGCTACGGACTGTCCTTTTTCTATCTCCATATTTAGTTTTGACAGTACTGCCTTGTCTGAATTCTTATAATTCCAGCAAATATCTTCTATGGAAATTTTGTCAATAAACTCTGTAATCGGAGCCGTATCTATATTTGCTTCCTTTGCTGCATTTCTTCGCTTCTCTTCATCAGAAAAATTCTTCATGTTTTCATACACATGATCCAATGATGGCAAATAATATAAAAGAGTATTAACGGCCGAAGAAATTCTTCCTAAAGAAGGTAAAATTCGAAAAGCTCCGACTGCAAACGCAGATAATGCAGGAATTAAATCCATTGCATTTTGTTCTCCACTGGCAACTCGCACACAAACCACCGCCATTAATCCTGACACACATATTCCTTCAATCAAATATGCCGGAGCCTCCACCCCCACAGTCTGTTTGATACTTGCCTTCTGCTTCTGATTATTTGCATCTTCAAAATGCATTACAAAATATTCCTGCTTCTGCATTACAAGAATTTCCTTAATACCATGTAATGCCTGCAATAAATATTTACCGGTCAATCCATTATATTTATTAAACTGCAAACCGGCATTTCGCATCTGCTTCCGAAAAAATGTATAAATAAATACCAAACATATAACTGCCAATATAGCCATAGCAATTGCCATACCAGCATCTGTAAGTAAAATTACAATTACAATAAGAAATATGGTTAAACCATCAATAAACAGTCTTAAAAACTGATACAATATTGTATTAACACCTGAAACATCTGCACTGATATTTCTTGATAAATCAGAAGTATTATGAGATAAGAAAAATTCATATCCACGCTTCATATATGTCGAAATCATCAATGATGACAGTTCTCTCGAAACCTTACAGCTGTATTTCATTCTCAACCATGAAAGAAATATAAAATACG
>JAQXLK010000390.1 GCA_029012085.1 Clostridiales bacterium | reverse complement strand
GCAAAGTCACCGCCACCAATTACATTGCCGGCTCTGCAAGTGGACACTGCTATGTCCTGTTCCTTTAAAAATGATTGTGTATAGCTATGGGTCACTAACTCTGAGCAGGATTTACTGTTTGAGTATGGATCATACCCGTCCAAAATATCCGTTTCAACATAGCCCCTTTCCCACTCACGATTCTGATACACTTTATCTGTAGTCACATTAATCACCGACTTGACAGTATCTGACAGTCTCACACATTCTAAAACATTCACTGTTCCCTGCACATTAATGGCATATGTCTCCACCGGATTATGATAGGACTCCCTGACAATGGGCTGTGCCGCCAAATGAATGACAATTTCAGGCTTTTCCTGTGCAAAAACCTCCTTCAAATGCGCCAGATCTCTGACATCTCCAACATGAGATATCATTTTCCCATCCATCTTAAGCAGCTCAAACAAAGCCGGATTCGTGGGTGCTTCTAACGCATAACCCACTACCTTTGCTCCAAAACATCTCAATATTTCACACAACCACGTTCCCTTAAAACCTGTATGTCCTGTAACTAATACTTTTTTGTTTTTGAAAAACTCCCTCATTCCCATACCTTCCACGGAGCAGCCCCATGCTTCCACATTTGCTCCAAAATATCCTTTTCCCGCTTTGTATCCATACATTGCCAAAAACCGGTATGAATATAAGACATTAATTCTCCTTTTTCGGCTATTGTAGGCAAAACATCTTTTTCAAATACTGATTCATCATCCTGTATATAATCAAAAACAGTCGGATTAAGTACCATGTACCCCGCATTGATTGGTGTCCCATCCGATGCATTCTTTTCACGAAAAGAATGGACTGCATTGTCCCCTCCAATATTCAAGATACCCTTTTGGGGCTCCATGCGCACCGCCGTCAAAGTTGCAATCTTTCCGTGCTCCTTGTGAAAATTCAGCAGCTTATTCATATTAACATCACAAACACCATCACCATAGGTCATCATAAAGGGCTCGTCTCCGATATAAGAGCGTACCCGCCGAATACGGCCGCCTGTCATCGTATGCAGCCCTGTATCTACCACAGTGACCTTCCATGGCTCTGCATGCTGATTGTGAATAATCATTTTGTTGCCTTCTGTAAAATCAAAGGTAATATCAGAGGTGTGCAAAAAATAATCTGCAAACCACTCCTTAATTATATGTTGCTTATATCCCGCACAAACAACAAAATCATGGAAGCCATAATGCGAGTATTCCTTCATGATATGCCATAATATCGGCATCCCACCAATTTCAATCATCGGTTTAGGTTTGTATTCAGATTCTTCTGAAAATCTGGTACCAAACCCACCTGCCAGCAGAACAACCTTCATCTTAAGCATTCCTTTCTTATCCTAATTATAAGCGTTTTACCCAATCAATTGTATACTGAATTCCCTCCACAAAAGAGCACAGCGGGCTTTCCTCAAGTTCCTGCTTTAATTCCATCGGCCATTCCTTAGTATCTGCCTGAAGATACATGACCTGCTTGTCCATATAAGGTCTGCGTCCGATTCCCAGTTGGTCATCAGACTCATCCCGCCCATTAATTGCCACATAAATTTGATGAATATATTCTTTCAATAACTGAATTTTCCCCGACCCGACACAATAGGTATATCCATGCTCTCCGTGCCGGGATAATCCCATCAAAATTCTGGCAGCATCTTTGCTATAAAGATAGTCCCAGTTCTGCATTCCTGCCGTAAATTCTGTGTTATCCTGATTTAAAAATCCATTGATTGCTGTCATAATAAGAGAAGCTTTACTATCTCCGGGTCCATAAACGCTTAAAATCCTTGTCCAGATATGTTTAATTTTTAATTGCTCACATCGTATTCTGCTCATCTGCCCGGCACATAGCTTGGCAATCCCATAGCCATTCTCGGGAAATGCCGGAGTAGCGGAAGAAATCATTCCCTCCACTCTCCCATACTCTGCCTGAGAGCCCGCTCCCACAAAGCATTTACACCCCAGACCAGCTGCCAATTCTACTGCATCCAGTGTATAACGAATATTGCACAATTGCAAATCCATGTCATTCCGAGCACTTCCTGTGGTCCCCTGCCATGCCAGATGAAAAAAGCAATCATACTCTCCTATAGAAGCCAGCTTCTCCTTATTACTTATCAACTCAGAATATTCTTCTACGCTCAGTTCCAGTATACGCAGGTTCTCCGTCTTTGGCAATCGTACAATTCGTTTGGAGTTTTTATGGCATAGAGCCAATACCTGCATTTTCTGTTCCAGCGCACAATTTATCAGGGCAATTCCAATCGCCCCTGTTGCCCCCGAAATCACAATTTTTTTCATCATAGTTCTCTGCAACTCCTATGGATTTCCTCATATTCCTCCTTATCAAGGAATGGAAACATATCATCTAACGCTGGTGAAACAATCCTTCCGTCAGGCAATACCTTTGAGGAAAGCTTCGGTTCGAAATTTTGCTTCGGATCTAAAACCGCCTCTATCAGCATAGGTCCTTCCCTATGTAATGCATCCTCCAATTGCCTTGATGCCATATCCAGACAATCAATTTTTATATAAGGGATCTCATATGCATATGCTATTTTTTGCATGTCCGGAAAGCTCAAGCCATTACCATCACAAACACCCACAAGAGGCTCCCCCTTAAAAAGATTGGTCTGCGTCTGGCGAATAGAATGATATCCGTTGTTGTTAAGATAAATAATTTTTATGTTTAAATGATTATATACCACTGTTTGAAGTTCCTGAAGATTCATCTGGAAACTTCCGTCACCATCTATGCAGACCACTTGCCTGCCCTTTCTTGCAATCGCCGCTCCAATTGCTGCCGGAAAGCCGTAGCCCATAGCGGCACATCCGGAGTTCGTAAACAGTCTTTGTCCCTCTTTTATCCGGCATGCCTGAAAAGTCATAACGCAGGCACTTCCATTTCCACATACTATTACCTCATCTTCAGATGCTTTCCGAAAAAAAACATCCAAAAAAGCATACGGATTCATGGGTTGCTTCTCCTTCTTATACTCTTCCTGCACTGCCGGATATTTCTGATTCAATTCCTGTGCCCATCCAAGCCACCTTTTATGAGCCTCAATGCCCCCATCATAAGAAGCTTTTATCAGAGATGCCATTACATCCTTCACATCAGCATGAACCGGCAAGTCCGGTGTGACAGTAGGTTTATTCAATTCATTTTCATCAATATCAACTACAATCTTATAGGCGTCTTTGGCAAAATCCCTGTAATTATAGCTAATCAGCCTAATATTCAAACGCGACCCCAATACCAGAAGTAAATCACAATTCATTACCAGAAAATTTCCCCCTCTTGTTCCCACTGTTCCGGGTTTTCCACAAAAGTATGGGGAAGCTGTCGGCAATACATCATGTGCATTCCACGCTGTTACTACAGGGATTTGTAGTTTATCCACAAGCGCTAAAAATTCTTTTCTGGCATTTCCCAAACGAATCCCTGTGCCTGCAAAAATAAGTGGTCTCTTAGCCTCACTGATTTTCTCAAGAATTACAGAAGTTAATGCCTCATCATAGACAGGCTCTTCCTTTTCTTTGATTCCCTCCGCGGCAGAATCGAAGCCTTTTAATTCTTCCGTTTCAACTATAGCAGCTTGAATATCTAAAGGAATATCCAACCACACCGGACCTCCTCGACCCACAGTTGCCAAATAAAATGCCTTTTCCAAATGGTAACGTATTTCCAAAGGATCGGTAATCATAACGGCATACTTGGTCATAGGTTTCACGCTGTCTATTATGTTATATTCCTGATCTCCTAATTGACGAAGCGGCACATCTGTCGCCCACAACGTAGTTTCACGCTTTACCTGCCCCGACAAGATGAACATGGGGATAGAATCCAGCCACCCTCCCAGTACTCCTGTAATCGCATTCGTTCCTCCTGGTCCGCTGGTTACACAGACTGCTGCCAGTTTTCCGGTCAATCGGGCATAACCTTCTGCCGCAATTGCACAGGCCTGTTCATGATGATTATAGATGCTGTGAAGCCCCGGGGCATGCCCCAATGCGTCGTTTAAATGCATTGCTCCACCGCCCGTTACCGTAAAGACATCCTCCACACCCTTTTCGACTAAGAAATCTGCAATATATTTAGCAATTTTAATTTTCATTCTTTTGCTGTCCCATTCCCTTCATCATTTAATTAAAAACTTCAATAATTCCAGAGGAGTCCTTGCAGATCCCACATTTGAATATGCATCTACATTCTCCGGGTTTTTAAAACCAAATCCATAGGTTACACCTATGAAATCAATTCCAACCTCCTGCGCTCCCACTGCATCATTATCACTGTCTCCCACCATCACTGCCTGTCTGTAATCTTGACATCCCATTTGTTCCAGACACAATTTGATAATATCTACCTTCTTCAAGCGATTTTCATGGTCTGCACCATAAATATAATCGGTAAACCTGCCAAAGCCAAAATACCGTACAATTCTCTCTGCATAATCCTGTCTCTTGTAGGTAGCAACTCCCATCTGTATCCCGGCATTTAAAAGAGTCTGGCACACTTGATCTATCCCCTCATAGGGCCTGGCTTTCAAAAGACAGTCATCCTGTTTATAGAAATCCCGAAATATTGTGGCCAGTTCCTGTATTCTTTTGGTTTCAAATCCGTACAACTTCTGGAAAGAATTTTGAATGGGCGGTCCGATAAAAGTTCTAAGAACAGCTTCAGACGGAATTGCCAGTTTTTCTTCAAGCATGGTTTTCTTAACCGCCTCAATAACTCCCTCAGCAGTGTCCAAAAGAGTTCCATCCACGTCGAAAATCACATATTGATACTGCTTCATAATCACTCCTGAATTTTAACTGCCTGTAAATACTATAATTGATATAAGGTGTCTGTAATAAAGTGAAGCTCTATGCCGGGTTTAAGTCTCTTTAATGAAGCTTCAACATCCTTATTAAGTTGTAAGGCTTTTTCCCGGGTAAACTCATGTTCCATATTTTCGTTAATGTAATTAGCAGTCTCTGCTCTATGAAAACCATCAAAACCAGCCAAAAATACATCTTTAACTCCAAATTGTCCCAAAAGCTTCAGTAGCATAACCAATGGATTATCTGCAATCCAAGCCTCCTCATCCAACAATGCGCTATAATTCAAAACATACTCAAAAGGTTTTCCGGCGCTTGTAACATTGGAAGTGGCAATCATCGGAACTTGAGGCAAAAACTGTAATAACCTTCTGGATAGCTGAACGTATCTCTTGGCATTACTAACAAATAATGCGTCTATTGAAAGGTCATCCGGCAAAAAATTGACAGAAATTACGATTGGCGCAAATTTCTCTATATATGCCTTTACCTTTTCTCTTTGTACATCGATGTTCTTTCCCGGTCCCAAAAGCAAAAAGGGACTTTTCTTTTCTTTATTAAGCCAAAGTTCTTTCAGCTGTTCCCGGTCTGCTGTGTCGTCACATTCTTTCGCCTGGTACCTAAGATACATCTGTTCAATATAATCCGCATCATATGATAACTTCTTATCCGGAGAAATAGAATCCAGAATCTCTGAAATCGACTTCACGGACAATTTACGCTTTTCCTGTAAATAGGTCACATAATTTGGATGGCAGTCATTTGCCGCCGATAAATAAAATTTAAACGCATATCCCCATGGTGTTTTACGATAAATATCCACAATATTTACATCTATTGCTTCCAAGAGCTGACTCACACGATAGGATTTGCCGCAGTAGTCATTCATGTATTTTGAAAGCAGCTCTATTGGCGCATTCCCTGCACTTTTGCCCATACCATATAAGCTTCCATCCACCAGCATCCTTCTATTCAAAGGATGTTCCAAAAATTCAATGCAATTGGAATAAGCCAGCTGAAAATTATTATGTGCATGATACCCTAATCCGATATTAGGTTTCAAACCTTCATCCGCCGCTTGCAGGAACATTTGCAAATCCCCCTTATGCAAAAGCCCGTAAGTATCCACCAACGAAAAGGCATACGGCTCCAGTTCATTCACTAACGAAAGCAATTCCTGAAAGGTCATCTCATCATAGCTGGTAATTGAAACAGCTTGTGCAAATACTTTATACCCCTTGCTCTTTACCTGTTTACAGAATTCTATCGCCTGATGCATCTTCTCTTTTTTAAATATGATGCGAATACCATCCAGAAAACTTTCCTTTTGCTCCGTAATTTTCTCGATCCGACAGGTTCCGTAATCAATCATTCCCACAATCATAGAGTGACCTTTGCCAAGCTTTCCAAAGGTTCGTTCCACACTTGCCGTATCAGGAAATATTGTTCGATTCACGTCATAGAGGCGGCGTTCATCAATGAACCCCACCTCTATAATATCCACTTTCGCTGAAACCAGCCTCTCATAGATATCAATGATATGGTCATAGCCAAATTCCCAGTCATTTACATATCCACCATCTCGAAGCGTACAGTCCAATAAAAGCATCTTTCTTTCCTCCTATACCACTTCAAAAGTATAGCATTAATGGGATTTCATTGCTATATATATTTAGCCAAACCATACTAATCATTTATTACCTGCAAAAGAATTAATTTTTACGCTCATAAAATTTTATATGAAAAAGGCACAAACATTTATGCCAAACAACACCAACACTTATAGACACCAACACAACAAGAATTGGTTTGCTCCATAGATACCAAGTAGTATTATTTATTGCCATTATTGCACTAATAGAATCAATTATAAAAGAAACTATATTATGGACAATATAAACATATAGCGAGTATGTATTCCCCAAAATTTCCATTTTCCGGCTTATTGATTTATGGGGATATTTAATAGCCAAAAGAAATAGTGCTATACAATAAACGCTTGTGCCTATTTCAGCAAATTTTACTTTCCAATCGGCCAAAACACATACAACACTAAATACAGCACCACAGATTATTAAAATAAATAAAATATTATTTCTACATCTTCTTTGCATTTTATTATCATGCGCTATATAATTCCCTAAAAGCAAATATGGTAAAGCAAATATAAAGAAATTGCTTCTTATATGCCATGTCACATCGTATGTCTCCGATATAATGCACACCATAACTCTTAAAGCAAACAAGAATGGAATGCATTTATATGCTAATTTGTATAAATTTCTTCTGTCAATAATGTACAGAACTAAATATGCATATAATAAAGCCAAAAGAAACCAGAGATGTGAAGCCAAGAAAAATATGTCAAAATCACCAAATATCAGCATTTTAATCCATACTGAAATATATGATAATAAATGAATAACATCTCCCAACGAATGTTCATATGTACCTACCATTAGCGTAAATAGCATATATAAGATAAGTGCATATACCATTATCATAAAAATTCTTTTCATTCTTTTTATAATTACATTTTGGATATTACCATGTTCACTGTATGCAAAATAACCAGATATCATAAAGAATATCGGAACTGCAAAACGTGATAAAACCTCAACAATAATACCTATTTCCTTTGGAAATCGCACATGAATAAATACCACTCCTATACATGCTATTCCCTTGAGAAAATCTAACATAAAGTTTCTATTTCCACTCATTACATTAACCATTTCCTTTCCTGTCATAACAGTCTTCTCAAAATCATCTACATTTTACCAAGTAATACCTTTTGCGGTTAAGTCTTCAGCAGTTATTTTTACACTCCATGGTTAGCTACCACGGAAGCGCGTCCACCTCTTCCTACCATTTTACCCACAGCCTCAAACAGTGGATGCACGATAACTGCCGCAATCAGGATAACAGTTATCGCTTTTCCAATCCAACATCTTAATATGTTCTGACACTTCTCATAATACTCTCCATAGAGTAATCCAAGTGGAAATGCCAAGGAACTGGAATAAAATCCCTGTTTCCAACCAAACCAAAAGCTGATACAAAAAAGAAAAAAGCTACCGATATAATCATAAATTTTCCCATTGGGTATAGAAGAGTTCTATCATCCCTAATCACATGTCCCACGACAATCTCCATGGCAAAAATTCCACGTAGATTATTTAATCTCTGACAAGCTTCCTGACCATCTAAAGCCGGAAGTGGTTTTACGCCACAAAAGATAACACCTGCAAATAATAGCAAGATGAACACTACATATACTATATCAAATACTGTTAAATTCATAAGAACCCCTAATCTCTCGTTATTGTCGCTCTAACCTACTCCCTTACCAGATAAATTTGATCATTCGGAATTCTCGCAGTTGCACGATATGGTCTTACTGCAGACTCAAATAAAATATACATTCCTCTTGCCGACATCTGAATCTGTTCTGCTCCTTCCGGAAGCACATGGCTTTCCATAGGTTCAATATATTCTGCTATCTGCTCCTCATACAAGAACTTCAGCAAATGAGAGTCCTCCGTCTGATATCCCTGGCTTAACAGCATATAGCATTTTCCTGATGCAGCTTCCCGTTTAAAGGTAATCCCTTGAATCCGCTCGGGGATTGTAACGGCTGATGATAACACAGGGTTTTTCACATCTGTAAGGTCATATCTGTTCAATATTCCATTCGCCCCGTTCACATAGGAGCCAACAAATAATTTTCCTTCGAACAATGTTAAAAAGGACGCAACTTTAGAGCCATTATGATTAACCAGCCCGGCATCAAACTCCACCTGTATCTCGCCCTGGTACGTATCAGACAGAACGCTTGACCATGTAATCGCATACACCTTTCCGTCCGGTCCGGTTACCCATAGTAAATCATGGGCTTCATCATAAGCAATTCCACCTGTATGTGCCTTAAATTTCAAATCTACCACTTTTAACAGCTTCCCATTCAAATTCATGACATAAAGAATGCTATTTTGCTCCCCGGATTTACTGTAAGCAGACACTACAAGATTGCTTCCCGCTTTGGTAAATCCCTGAACCACCATATCGACACATTCCTCCGGCAAATTTGCTTCATACAATCCCGGCATCGCAAATGAACTCTCATAGTTTTCTGCAAGATATTGATATTCCGGCTGACGTATTACCTTCGCCAGTCCCGGATAATTAGTCACGATCCCGTCGACTCCCATTGCCTGAACATTCTCCATCTGTGCAGGTGTATTTACTGTCCAAACAAAAGCATGTTTGCCCGCCTGATGAATTGCATCCACCGTTCCTTTTGTAATGGTATCAATATATAAACCATAATAATCTGCCTGAAATTCTTCCGATAATGTGTTCTTTCCTGATGTTGTATTATAAAGTGTCAGCACACCGGAATCCAGTTCCTTAAAGCGGGAGAGATAATCATACCGAAAAGAAGCAAACAGACACCTGCTTGTCATACCACATCTATCGGTCACCTCCAGCACTGCCTCTTCAAATCCTTCCACATCTCCAATGTCCTTCAATTCCAGATACACTCCGCACTCCGCATCCTTAATCAACTCTAACGCTTCCTGCAAGGTCGGAATCTTCTCTCCTGCAAAAGAAGCATCAAACCAGCTTCCTGCATCCAACTTTGCAAGCTCCTCATAGGTATAGTCCGAAGGCGTTCCCTCTGCTCCGGTTGTACGTTTCAGACTGTCATCATGCAAAATCACGACCTGTCCATCTTTACTTAATTGGACATCAAGTTCAATGTAGTCTACACCAATATCCAAAGCGCCTTCAAAAGCTGCCAGCGTATTTTCAGGATATACAGCCGAATAACCCCTATGTGCAATAATCTGTGGAATTTGTACAATAGATACCTCTTCCTCAGATGCCAGCTGCACACTCGTCTCATCCACCATCTCCTGCGTCTGCTCAATTGCTTCATTCGTCACATCCTGTACTTCTTCTACAACCATATTATCCTGTAAATGCTGCTGCCATCCGAAAGCAAACGCAAGGATTCCCATCAGTAGGATAACCAGTGCGCCAATACCTACTTTATACCGTTCTTTCTTACAGAAGAAAAAGGGATAAATAACCATAATAAAAAGTGCCAGTGAAAAGCTGGTAAAAAATCCTGCATATTTTCCTTCCATTAGCATCCTCAATACAGCCTGTAATACTGTTAAAATAAATGCAATTCCAGCACCGCCCACAGCAAATCGTACACATCGGCGAGTCCATATGTCCTCTACTTCAAACCGGACAAAATGTCTTTCCAACACCCAACCAATCAGGAAGCCCATACCCGCCCCTGCATTAGAAAGACATCCCACCTTTAACATCGGGAGAAAGCACAAAAAGCAACCAACTACTGCCACCACAACATCTCGATTTTTTCCTCCATCAGCCCAAAGCATAGCCTTGTCCAGCACAATAATCAAGACGATACCTGCCGCAAGTGCAGCCAGTACATCCTGAGGCGTATGCACCCCCAGATAATTTCTTGAGAAAGCAACCAGTAGCACAATCGACCAGCAAATCCCCGAAAACACGTGCTTTTTATCCTTCCAGAGGGAAGTCCCCAGTGCCCCCCAGTTAGCAGTAGCTCTCTGAGTGTGACCGCTTGGGAAAGAATATCCTCCGGCTCCTGCAATCGCTGACTCTACCGGCACGATTCTTTCGTCCCTGACCCATGGGCGTTCCACCTTACATACATTCTTAATAAACTGATTCCATGTGCAGGCAATAGATACATTCAATGCCATCAACTGTCCCGCACGCTTGTTTACACACCAATATACAAACGCCAGCAACAAAAAGGTCAGCAATGATTCTCCTAACACGGATATATCAAGAAACAATTCGTCCCCAATAGCTCCAAAAGCTTCTCTCATTTTCTGTAGAAATAATAAGTATCTAATGTCCATAGTTCAACTCTCCTCCAAAATAAACTTTCCTTGCCCTGTCCGGGAAATTTGTGATAATAGCGTCAACGCCATATTGTCTCATCTGTTCCATTTCACTCACAGAATTAACTGTCCATGTATGAATTTTAATTTCCTTCTCCTTACACGACTCTACAAATCCCGGATATTTCATATTATTGATTGAAGGATGAAGTGCCTCCACCTGATGTTCGGTTGCATAAGAAACCACATCAATCATACCGTTGCTGTATAAGAAACCACATTTTGCATCAGGTCGTATTTCTTTAACCTTTTTAACGGATTCATGATTGAAAGATGAATAAATTACCCGGCTTTGCATGCCATACTTCTCGACTAATTCTATCGTTTCCAGTTCAATTCCCGGATAGAAATTCACTCCGGTCTTTAATTCAATATTAATAACCATGTCTGTTGGCTTAAACAGTTTAAGCACATCCTCCAGCGTCGGAATATCACAATGCAGAAATTCCGGATGTGTCTTATTATAATTGTATTTACGGAGTTCCTCCAAAGTCATATCTACAACAAAACCAGTCCCATCTGAGGTGCGTTCAATGCGCTCATCATGAATCACAACAAGCTTCCTATCCTTCGTAAACTGCACGTCCAGTTCCACACCATCCGCTTTTAAATCTATCGCCATAGCAAAAGCTTCCAGTGTATTCTCCGGAGCATAACCGGATGCGCCACGATGTGCCCAAATACATGGACATGGCTCAAATCCCTTAACTTCCCCGGCATTAAAGTTCTTTTCTTCTATTACTCTTCCCTTCACATGTCGGTCGATGCCCGCCCCAAAACGAACAAGATCCATATCACCGGTTTCACAATCTAAAATGAGGGTATCCCACAGTTCCTGACTGACTTCCCCTTCTATTCTAACCGGACAGATTGCCCCATCTGGTTTTTTGTCTTCAAAATATTCTATTTTACTGCACCCCACTGAAACAATTGGGAAACTTCTTTCCCAATCAATCAAGTCTGCGTGAGTATGCCCATGCAAAAAACCAATGATGCGATTACCGTGCTCCCCATTCCAATGATCAAGCAAATCACATAGCATTTCCCCATTACGAATTTCCTTCGCCCAATAATCCAGCCTTGCCAAGGGTGCATCATGACTGCATATCAAAATGCGATAATCTTCGGGAACCCCTTCCAGTTCTTCCTTAACCCAATCTATCTCATCCATGGGGAAGCCATAACGCAGCGGCTCACTGTTGTCATAAGAATGGAGCATCAGCAGCCGAAGGTGAAAATCATCAATATCCACTCTATACCAGAGTCTTGATCTATTGTCCACACTTTCATCCTTCTGAAGCTTTTTCAGATACATTTCCCATTGTTCTTCTTCATTAAGAATACATGGATTCTTTCTAAAATAATTGGCATCATGATTACCCAGTGCCACATAAACAGGATAGCCCCAGCCTTGCATTCTGTCCAATACTCTATGACTGTAATCACTACAGATTTCTTTGTCAAGAATACCATCTGTAAAATCCCCCAGATGGATCATTCCATGTGGATGAACCACACTATTTACTGCCTCAATTGTTGCTGCAGTCATTTCCCAGTTTCCATTAATTACATAGTGTGTATCTGTCAATAGCGTAAAAATCAGTTTTTTTGAAGTGCCTGCTTTTTTCAAGACTGTTTCCGCAGTATGCCTAATTTCCTTCTGAACATCCTCCCGATTCAAAAAATCCCTGATGCGCCGGCTCTGTGACTTTGCTTCTGCCGCTTTCCATCCCTCCCTGCCCGCTATTCCTTCGGGGGAATATACTGTCAGAGCATCTTCCATGCACTCACATACCTTCCTGTTTCTCAAGCTTTTTATGGAAATTCTAATATATCCTTCCTGTTCTTTGGGTAAGTTATGATCATCAAATATCGTATCTGTTGTTACCGTTTCCGGTGAGTCATAGCATTCTTCTCTGCTCAGCCACTGTTCTTCCATCTGATAATCATAAGAATACAGATACTGCCCGGGACGCTTTAATGTGAAAAAGGCATATGAATAGACATATGCCTTGCTTCTCGGAACAATTTTGGTGCCCTTTGTAACGTAAATCAACTCATGCTGAGGGATAAACTCTCCTTCAGTCTGCTGTATATTAGATATTTTTTCTTTTACTTTCCTACACATGGTTTTAACTAATTGCTTCATTCTTCCTCATAACCTTTTTCATTACTAATATCTTAAAAAAATAAACTCCCGATGCAATCAAAATCGCCACCGGCAAAATGATTAGAAAATATATCCCAACATTATTTCCTATCCGGCTCAAAGGCGAAACGTAAAACACATTAATTGCAAACATATGTACAAGATAAATCTCCAGAGTTCTTTCTCCAAACCATCTTAAGAGCTTCCTGATGAATTCAGGACATCGCGCAATTACAAATGCTCCTACAGTCACAATGATTAATGTAAAAAATAAATTAGAAATTCTGACAAAAATAGCACTATATAAACTTTCCGGGCTTATAAAAATGATTCTGAGCATCCTTATAGCAACCATAGCCAAAATCCATAATATGATGCTAACATTATTAATCTTCCGTGCTTCTTTTATCCACGGAGCAATATAACTCCCAAGCAGAAAAACAGCCACCCTTGAAATAGCAGCTTCAATATTTCTGAACACCGATGGGCACCACTTTATCATACCCACTTCAATCGAAAATACACTTATTATCAAAAGTAAAAAAATATACTTTCCAGATGCTTTTTTTCTTAATTGATAGATCACCGGGTAAATCATGTACATAATCATGATAAAGGATATATACCACACTGTTCCTTCCCCTGTACGCCAAAAGGATATGGTACTTAGCCGATACAAATATTCTTCAATACTTCTATTGCCGAATGCAAAGATTATGATTGCGTATCCTATTCCCGCTATAAACAAATATCCCGGCAAGATTCGGACAAACCTGTGTTTATAGAATTTAACAATGTTTTCATCCTTTTTTAAAGAATAATATAAGCCCATTCCAGAAAGAAAAAGGAAAACATCGACCCCTATTCCTCCCTGAGACAAAACTTTTTCTATTATCATCAAATTGGATGGCCAGTCGAACCCATTACTATGAATACAAAACACTGCAAGTATCGCTATGCCTAACAATTCATTTCTATATTTGCTGACAATTGACCAATCCATTTTAAAGCTTCTCATTTTCCACTTTCCTTAACTTGTATCCATTTTCTTTTACAAACTTTTTCAGCCTAAGATAGACAATAAAGACTATTATATCCATTATAATTCTTACTAAAGCTGTCAAAAATTCATTCGAGCTTATACGGCTGTATACAGGTGCTGCCACATAATCCATCATATGGATACATAATAAATCCAGCGAATGTCTTCCTAACGTACATAACGCTTTACCCACACATGGAATTATTTCAATATAAAAGCAGAATCCTCCAAGTGCCATTGTACCGGCAACTGCTGAAATAATACATAAAGGAAATAATGGGTATCGTCGTCCGGCCAGTTCGAGATATGTTCCTGTAGAGTGATAAATAAAGGAAAAAACCAGCAAGTAAACTGCACTATTCAGCAAAATCAAACTTATATTGGAAATTCTTCCACTATTCGATTTCAAAAAATACCGTATACTCTCTCCGACAAATAAAAACAAAATGGCTACTAATGCAAGATCAAATGATAACGGAAGCCACTGCACTCGCCCCAACACTACACCAATTACACCCATGGAAATTGTAGTAATTGCAAGCAACCCTTTACCACGCATATGTATGTGTAAAAAATCATAAATACCTTTTGCTATAAACAGTACAAGAAGAAACCACATCATTCCCAAGGCTTCTATGTTTTTATTCTCCAACATTACAGGAACACCGCTTCCCCAGAACAATACAATAATCCGGTTTCCTAAATATGTTAATAATGACTGGATATCAAACATAGTATAGTTGTGAACAATATATACTATAGATCTCAGTGCCCATATCACAGTTGCAGGTAACAACAAGTGATACGCTCCACGAAGTTGTCTTTTTCTCCAGATGTGTAAGTTGTCTGAAAAATGCATTAGCATACCACTAAAAATAAAAAACAAAGGCATATGGAATGCAAAAATAAGTCCTCTTATCAAATCATGGGAAACTATGGTGTGCCCCAAGATAACTAAAAGAATTGCTATTCCTTTTGTACAATCAATCCATTCTATTCTTTTGTTTTTTGCTTCAATGCTCTCTCCTGTCATACTTTCTCACCATATTTCAATATCTGAATTAAAATAGTGTGAAGGCTTTCTGACAGACATGCGTGGAAATTCCATGTAATTTCGATATCTCATATCATGTAACTGCGTATCATAATCTGAAGGAATCATAACTTCAATATTCGCAAATGGTACCCTGAGCCCCTCACCGTAGGATTTTTTTGAATATTTTAACTCTATACAACGAATTGCGCATGAACTCATAATATAATCAGGACAATTCTTGTTTAAATTTGCACTTCTGGCAAATGCATCATACCAAAATTTTAAGAATTTGAGAGGTAACATCTTGCCAATTTGATGTACCTTCTTCATTTTACGAATAATTTCTTCTGAGATAACATCGCGGTACTCATCATAATCTACAAATGCCCTGTGCCCCATCATCAAATTATAGATACCCTTCATCGCAATATTCGTAACAAAAGAATGAATTTTTTCATTGGGATGTGCATTATCTAAAACATAAATGTCTACAAAAGCACGATTCGCAATATCCGCCGTAGCTTTCCCATAAACCTTCTCCGCACACTTAGTCGGAATATGCTCTTTCATATTATATAAGCGCGGCATGCAATCCAAAAATGCTCCTCCCCCAAGCTCATCATAGTCTAGAAAATGATATACTTCATTGTTTCTACCCCATTCTTTTCTTGCAAGCTTCTTTAGCTTCTTGTAATCAGCTCTTGGCATTGCCACATCAATATCATCATCCCACGGAATATGATCATGATGTCTGACTGCGCCAATCAACGAACCACATATTAGATAATAATGGAGTCCGTTATTTCTACATACACGATCAAATTCTCCTACCAGATCCGTTAAAATGCGGTGCGCTTTTTTCAAATAGGCTTGCTCTTCTGCCGATGCTATGGCAAATTCCTCAATCAAGGCAATATCATTAAAGAATAATAAAGTTCGATAATTATAATTGCCTAATGCACGTAACTGCGCCAACATTTCCTGATATTCTCTACTGCAAATTACTATTAGTGTATCCTTTTCAGACTCTGCTTTTAATGCCGAAGGGTTCTTAATTAAGACCCCTTGCTTTTCTGTATTCCATTTGCTTTCATCATTATCAATTGCAAAAATAGGTCTATATTTTTCCCCATACTCTCTCATGTATGCTTCAAAGTATACACCAGTGCCAAATAAAACAATATTCTGATGATACTGTAAGTCCTCCAATGCAAGGCGAAGCGCACCACCACCCGCAATCGCTATTCTTCGCTCAGGAATCATTGAAATCATCTCAACCTTGTTCTCTTTAAAGAACTTCTTATCCTTTTCAAATAAAATTCCATATTCCGCTCCATAAAAGAAAACATCAAAATGAACCAACTCATATACTGCTTTATAGGAAAGCTTCTCTTGAGATAATATAATAACCTCTATATGATTTTCCCCAAATGAAGCTTGTAAAAATTGCTTTGCTTCTTCTTCGGAATACTCCCAGCTATCTCCAAAAATCCTTGCAATCGTCCAGGCATCAGGAATACCTACCGTTAGAGTGGTACATTTAGATGCAACCATTTCAATCCACCCATAATCCGTTGGTCTATGATAGTCTATGACTGTTGCAAGATAACCATTTCTATATTCCTTTTCTTTTAAATCTTCACATCTCTTTTTCATCCTATTATTACGCATCCAATCCTCTTATGTCTTTCCATATCTGCGACTGATTCGCATAGAGCATCCAATCTCTATCATGCCAAAAAATATAATAATTATCAAATCCTGCGTCTTGTAATATTTTTTCAGCCATTCGAACATCTCCTGAACAAATAATTGCTCGATACGAAGTTTTCAATAGCCCGAGTGCATTAAAATCTTCCCAGCTTTCTACCGATATTCCCATAATGGGGGGCATGGCTTCTTCTCCTGGTAGTTGTACCAAATGAGCAATATCTACTTTGCTTTTGTAGTAATCCAAGCAAGCCCTGAACACGCTTCCATCACCAAACAAAACAATTGGTTCATGTATGCTTGACGGACGCTTCAATCCTCCAAAACGCTTCTTATAAACAGTATAGGGGACATTTACATCATAGAATCCATGTCGACGCTTCCATTCACAAAATCCCTGTCGATTCATGTATCCATCCCCGTAAAAACCACGAAGTACTCCCTCCCATTTTATAGGAACTTGCATAGAAACACCTTCGTAAAGAAGTGGCATAGTTTTCTCAAAAGCTGACATATCTACATATCTGGCACCATTATCATTTCCATTTCTATAATGGCAATAGACAGCATGTCGTTTTTCATTGCTATCACCCTTCTGCATTTCATGATATAACTTTTCAATTATTTTATTACGGTCAAAAAGCTTACCTAGGTATTTATAAAACTTCCATTTTAAAAGTTCCATATCCTTAAAACGCCTAAAATAGCCATAGGACTTTGCATATAGCAGTCTCTGTAGAAATTTGATTTTTTTCCCTTTGCGTTTTTCTTTTTCCGAATCTGAATAAGAAACATCAATTGGAAAAATATCAATACTAATCCCTTCACAAGCCTCTGTCCACTCATTCTGCGGATGAATTGCCGTTGTCTCTTTGTTGCGTAACTTTACATAGCCCCCATAAAAACAATCATCATTAAATGGTGTCTGTAAAAAATATTTTCCACTAAATTCATCTGTCAATTTTATTAGCCTGTCATAGTCTTCTCTAGGTAAGGCGACATCAATATCATCATCCCCCGTTATCATGCCTCCATCACGAATGACTCCCAACAAGGTTCCATAAATTGGGTAAACTCGTAACTTATAATTATTACAAACAGCTATCAACTTCTTCAGCAAATCAATCTGTACTACTTTTACTTCTCTAATTAGCTCTGTATCCTGATCAAAAATTTCTCCTCCTCGGCATGGTATCCAATGCTTTCTTACCCATTTATCGTCAACAAGCGGAGATGGGTACTCCAACTCAAGTTTAAATAAATTATCTGTCTGGGAAGCTTCTATAAATAGAGCTCCATTTCCCAATGGGTCATAATATTGCCAGTAGGGGAATCCTAATTTATAAAGTAACCTACGAATTGTCCATAAACAATCTCCACGCGCAGAGATTAATAATCTGCCATCCACGTCAAGACATTTTATTGCCGGGTTAACCAAGCGATCAAACTCATAACTATCATTTATTGTATATCCGTAGGAATAATCAAGATTAACAAATACATATGGATATGTTTTAGAAAGCTGCCAATCGTCATTTTGTGAGACTATAATATGTAAATTATTTCTACTTTTGTACCTATGCTTGATTGCCTCAGCATGCAGTTCCGTTGGAACTACCATATCTACTTCATGTGCTTTCTCACTTGCAATACCTGCTAGCGCTCCAAATTTATCACCTACTAATAGTAAATCTTGATCTTTTTTTACCGAATAAAACGAAAAGGAATGTTTTCGTATGGAAGACATGCTCCAATACAAATCATCCCTAAAATCATCTTGCAAGAGAGAATCTCCATACTCACCTGACATTGATCTCAT
>JAQXLK010000389.1 GCA_029012085.1 Clostridiales bacterium | reverse complement strand
GGTTACCAGCCAACACTTCAAACAGAAATGGGTGCTCTTCAAGAGCGTATCACATCAACTAAGAACGGTTCTATCACATCTGTACAGGCAGTATATGTACCAGCCGATGACTTAACTGACCCGGCTCCAGCTACAACATTCGCCCATCTAGATGCGACAACTGTATTATCTCGTTCTATCGTTGAGTTAGGTATTTACCCTGCGGTAGACCCATTGGAGTCAACTTCCAGAATTCTGGATCCAAAGGTTGTGGGTGAAGAGCATTATGCGGTTGCCCGTGGTGTACAGGAGATTTTGCAGAAGTACAAAGAGTTACAGGATATTATTGCAATTCTTGGTATGGATGAGCTTTCAGAAGATGATAAGCTTGTGGTTAACCGTGCAAGAAAGGTACAGAGGTTCCTGTCACAGCCATTCTTCGTAGCAGAGCAGTTTACCGGTACATCTGGTAAATATGTTTCTCTATCAGAGACTATCCGTGGCTTTAAGGAGATTATCGAAGGAAAGCATGATGACATTCCGGAAGGTTACTTCTTAAATGCAGGAAGCATTGATGACGTTGTTGCAAGAGCGAACCAGTAGGAGATGTGCTTATGGCAGAGAATATGAGATTAAAAATCGTAGCTCCTGAGCGTATTTTTTACGAGGGAGACACTACCTTTTTGGAGTTTACTACCACAGAGGGTGAAATGGGTATTTATCCACAGCATATTCCGCTGACTGCGATTATCGCACCGGGTGTACTTAAGATTCATGAAGGTGATACGGTGAAGGAAGCGGCTTTGATGTCTGGATTTGTACAGATATTGAAGGACAGTGTTACGATATTAGCAGAGAGTGTGGAGTGGCCGGATGAAATAGATGCCAACCGTGCAAAAGAAGCGGAGATTCGTGCAAGACGCCGGATTCAGGATGAAGATGGTATTGATATGGATCGTGCCGAGCTTGCATTAAGGCGTGCTTTGATACGACAGAGTCTGACGAAAATTTGAAAAAATAATGCTCCTCATCTCATGGTGACGAGGAGTGTTGAACATGGAAAGAAAGAAGATTACTTTTCAAGCTTTTGTCAATTCATAGCGTTGAATTTAGAACGTTCATTTGGTCGATTTGTGAAAAGTAAAAAAGGGGCGGATGCTTAGCATGCCGCCTCTTTTTTAGGTCCAAGATATTCTTCGATTTCCGGTTTTAGAGAAAGAAATGCATTGGCTACAACAGGATCAAACTGTGTACCAATAGCTTCTTCAATAATATCGTAAGCAGTTTGTACCGTAAAGGCTTCTTTGTAGCACCGCTTAGATATTAGGGCATCAAATACATCTGCAACTGCCATGATTCTTGCTTCTAAAGGAATGTCGCTGCCGGATAAGCCTGCCGGATATCCTGTGCCATCCCATTTTTCATGGTGGCAGGCTGCTATGTTCCGGGCAATCTGAACATGTTCGTCTGATTCAATGTCAGCTAAGATACTGTCGATAATCCGACCGCCTTCGCTGGTATGTTTTTTCATCTCATTGAATTCCTGTGGGGTTAATCGACCGGGTTTCAATAATATCGCATCGGGGACTACGATTTTCCCTACATCGTGTAGCGGGGCATATCGCTTTAATAATTCTATATATTCATCGGTCATAACATCCTTATACTCGGAATCTTTTGCAAGCTGTGTTGCAATTAACTTTACATAGAAGGCAGTATTCTTAATGTGCTCACCGGTGTTGCCATCCCGGTTCTCCACTAATTCCGCCATGTTCTCAATGGTCTTGCGCTGCATTTTCATAACATGCTCTCTATGCTCCTGCTGTTCCTTGGCATAGCTTGAGATAATCTCACCGGAGAACTTTGAGAAGAACCAAAATATAATAATTACAAGTATTACAGATAATATCACAAAGAAGACCAATAGCGTGTTCGTAACGCTTATATTCAGAGCAAGCGTATTTTTCAAATCTGTAATCTCTTGTTCTGTCAAGGTATACAATTCATCCAGACTTTTATTTATATCGGTGAGAGTGAGTTCCATTACATTGGAAACATAATATTTAGCAGTCTCGATGGAGCCTTCCTTGTCCATTGTCAGAGCAATAGATAAGTCACTTAAATAGGCGGTATAACTGGAATAAAGATTACCGTATATATTTGTCTTTTCGGTGGTGTATTGTTTTTGTTGATAATGGTTCAGAAGTTCTGTTATCTCTGTTGTAATCTCTTCAATCTGGGTTATATAACTCTTCTTGGTAACTTCATCTGTTGAAAGAATCTCAGAAAGAGTCAGTGACTGAAGTTTGTACATAAGCTGGTTGACGCGAAACATGTCTTCTTCCTGGGATATGTATTCATTTAAAATGGCATCATATTGTTTTTGGGTGCGATTAGATTGATAAAAGAAAAATGCATCAAAAACAATATTAACACATAAAAATATGAGCATGACAAATAATAGTTTTCTAATGTGTTTTTTCATAAGCGACCTCTTATTTTGTAATATCCTCAACGGTTTTATCTAACAATTCCTGCAAATTTTTGTTATCCGGGTTACCGGAGGCTAAGTAGCATCCGAAGGCAGACATAGGATCCCAAAATGATTCATATACATTTTGAACAGTAGCGTATGGAAGCTGTTCTTGTAAGGCACTAATTGCTACGGATTGCTGAACAGCATCTGTTTTGCTTGCCTCTACATTAGAAGGACATTCGCCAACTGCTTCAAAGCGTGCCAGCTGGTTGTCGTAATCGGTAAGATAGGCCGCCAGCTTCTGCGACCATTCCGGATATTTGGTATGTGAATTCACACCATAGTATTTGAAGCCGGCAAAGCTTGCCATCTGTACCTAGTTATCATTTATCGTATAGGTTGGCAGTTTGCAAGCACCAAGTTTATCACCCCAGATTTCCTGAAGAGTGTTCGCATACCATGTGCCACTTACCATCGCTATGATATCCCCATTCTTTACAGTGTCTATTAAAATAGAATCAGAAGTGTTGGTAAATCCAGGATGTTTTGCTATAGCAAGCATGGCATTGGTAATGTCTAAACCGGAATAGGGACCTGCTGTAGAATTGAAATCACAAACATTTTTGCCGGTAGCAGAATCTGCCGTAATTGTTTTACCGGCACCGCCGAAAAAGGAGTAAAGATACCAGCCGCTGGTCCAGTCCATGGCAAAATATTTGTTGTTTGTTGCGGCAATATCTAAAACGGTGTCCAATTGTTTGACATCATTTTCGGTATAATAATCCTTATTGTAATATAAAAAGTAACCATTGCTGGATGTACTTGGATAACCATACAAAGTATCTCCATCATAAATGGTATCAATAATGAGAGCATCTTCCCCGCCACAGCTGCTAATGGTTTCATCCTTCTCTACGGTAATCGGAAGCAATGCGTTACCATTCTTTAAATCCAAGAACTGGTCATCTGGGAAATTATAGATATCAGCAGCAGCTTCCGGGTTAGAAAGAATGACTTTTTTAACAGTGTTATAGGATTCGGTACGTATGTTAATATCCAAATCAACTTCTTTGGCATGGTCATTTTTAAATTGTTCCACAGCCTCTGACACCATGTCATATTCTTCCTCCTGAATCCACAGGTTAAGCGATACGCGTTCCTTTTGCCCACAGCCAGAGCATAGAAAAATGAGACAAGTCAGCAGGGCAAGAGTTAATAATTGTATTTTTTTTGTAGACATAAGCCCTCCTTTGTATAAATCCCGAACAAAATACTAGCTTAATTATACACCTTAAACAGGGTGAATATCAATAAAATAGTAGAAAAAAGACGATTTATTCTGAGTCTTTTTCTTTCCATTTTGACAGATTTGATATATAATTAAGAAAGATAGGTTTACTATACCAGAGAGTGGAAGATGGAGAAAAGTTTATGCGGTACATAAAGATAGAGGATGCCAAACCGGGAATGGTTCTTGCAAAAGATGTATTTGATTCATATAGTCGTTTGCTTTTAGCAAAACATCAGGAACTGACAGAAGAGTACATCCGTAAACTAAATATTTGGGGATATCCGGGATTTTATGTTCATGATGGATTTTCAGAAGGGATTGAAGTGGATGAAACCATTAGTGTGGAATTGCGGAATAGGGGTGTTGAGGCGCTTCGGAATAAAAACATTGATAAGACCTTAGAGGTAGCAAAGAATATTGTAGATCAGATATTAAAAAATGGAACGACAGCCATTGATATGGTGGATCTTCGAACCTTTGACGACTATACTTACAGACATTCAGTAAATGTAGCGGTTCTCTCTACAATTCTAGGTATGGGTATGCATTTGAATCGTTCCATGTTAGAGGAAGTGTGCGTTGCTGCAATTTTTCATGATCTTGGTAAGCTTATGATTGATTCTGACATTTTGAATAAGCCTGCAAGACTAACTCCAGAGGAGTTTCAGGAGATAAAAAAACATCCGGAGATGTCTGTTAAGCTGTTAAAAAAGCGTTATAAGGTTACAGATGCTTCAAAGGAGGCAGTACTTCATCATCATGAGAATGAAGATGGAAGTGGATATCCGGCAGGGATTACCGGAGATGAGATTCCGATGTATTCCAAGATTATTCATGTTGCGGATGTATATGATGCATTAACTTCAAAGCGTCCGTACAAAAAGCCTTATACACCATCGGAAGCCCTTGAATATCTAATGGGGGGATGTAACATTTTGTTTGATGAGTCTGTTGTCAGGGCATTTATGAAGTGTGTTCCGGTGTATCCAAAGGGAACAACCATTACTCTTTCTGATGACCGCCTGGCTGTTGTATATGAGAATAATCCGAATCCACTGCGTCCAAAGGTAAAGGTAGAGACTGGTGAGATTATTGACCTTGGTGATGAGACAGCGAATCTTAATCTGACTGTTAATCCGACTTGTGTAGTGGAGACGAATTATAGTAATGAAATGTCTGCTTTAGCAGAAGAGAAACGAGACGGTAGAAAGCGTATTTTAATTGCTGATCATGATGTAGAGTCGCTTTCACAGATTAAAGATATATTAGAGAAGAGTTATCATGTTCGAATTGTGAAAGACGGAGAGGAAGTACTGCGGTATTTAAGTGAACATGATCCGATTGATTTATTGATGATTGATGTGGATTTACCGAAGATGAATGGAATAGAGACAGTAGGGAGAATTCGGGATATATATGGGGAACCTTTTCCGGTTATGTTTTTAAGTACCCGTAATGACCGTGCTACGGTAGAACAGTGCAGAAGTGTCAAGGCGGTAGATTACATATTAAAGCCGTTTCAGCCGGTTTATGTGTTCACTCGTGTGCAGATGATGATAGAAGGTAAGGACGATGATCTGAATTAGTGCAGATTATCGTCTTTACCATTTTTAGGCCATTTAAATCCATGGAAACATACACAAAATTCTTTTATGACAATGACAAAAATTAATGTCAATCTTCATAATTTCTTCATTTTTTTTTGTGCTATTCTGTAAAAAATGTTCTTTATGATAATTCGTAAGTTGAGTGCTTAACTTGCGTAAATAGTCCGGCTGTCGTATAGTGAACTACAGAAAGAGAAAATTTTTTGTATTCATAATAATTGTAGAAAGATAATAGAGGAAGAGGAGAATAACAATGACAATACTGGTATGTGATGATGATAAAGAAATTGTGGAGGCAATCTCTATTTATTTAAAACAGGAGGGATATGATGTAATCCCCGCTTATAATGGAATAGAAGCGCTTGAACTTGTGAAGGAAAAGGAGATACATCTGATTATATTAGATATTATGATGCCGGAATTGGATGGTATACATGCCTTATTGAAGCTTCGGGAGAAAAGTTCCATTCCGGTGATTTTGCTTTCTGCAAAGTCAGAGGATGTGGATAAAATATTGGGTTTAAATGTGGGAGCGGACGACTATGTGACAAAACCATTTAACCCGCTAGAGCTGGTTGCAAGGGTAAAATCCCAGCTTCGCCGTTATACAAAGTTTGGCGGAATGGAAATGGAAGACAGCAATCTGCTGGTTAATGGTTCTATTACCATGGACAGGGAGCAGAAGATTGTGACTGTGGATGGAGAAAATGTGAGACTGACTCCGACGGAATTTAAAATCATGCAGCTTTTTATGGAAAATCCGGGCGTCGTATTTTCCTCTGCCCAGATTTATGAGCGGGTGTGGGATGAAGATGCCTACTCCACAGAAAATATTGTGTCGGTACATATCAGACGAATTCGGGAGAAGGTGGAGATTGATCCAAAGAATCCGGATTATATAAAGGTGATGTGGGGCGTTGGGTATCGTATGGAAAAGAAGAGTTGAGTTCCTTTTTGACATTTTGGCAGGCGGACGCTTCGGATTCGATAAAATTGTTTCCAACCGGGCCCGCTTGCGCTTAGTTGTGTGCGTAGCAGTACGTAAGGCTGCAAAGGACGCAGCCTTACGTACTGACGGACACATCTTCGATGAACGCGATATTCGCCGAATGGAAGTGCAAGCCCTTCCGCTCGGCTCATTATTTCGCGCAAATAGCCCTTATGGAAAACAATTTTATCGAATCCAAAGCTGTGTACTGGAAAGAGTAAAAAAAGAACAAGGTGGAAAGGATGATATAGATGGAAAAGAAAAAGTGGTATTATACTGCCGGTGGCAAGGTGGTTCGGGGCTTTTTTTGTATGGTGACTTTTGCGGCTTCTATGGCAGGGCTTATATTTGTTTTGGTAACGGAGATGAATTTTGGAGGAAGTGTATTTTCTGTAAATCCCAAAGGATATTATGATACTCCATATTATAGCAGTGATGTAGCGGTGATGTATTCGGATGTGATGGGATGGATTGCGGCTGTGGACGCGGGAAAGGATAAAGAAAATAAAAGTGATACACTTCGAATCATTGATGCCACGAAAAGACAGATTCGAAGCTTCGATTTGCAGAAGATAAGCAGGGATATGGATACATCGGAAAGTTACCCGGAGAATCTGGATGATCTGGAAGTGTATGAAACGGATGCAGAGCAGGAAAATATACAGTTTTATAGCTATTCCGAGGTATTGAAAGAATTAGAGACGGAAAGTAAAAAAGGAAGTTATCTTTATTTTTCAAAGCAGGGCTTTAAGAAGCTGTTTATGAAGTGTGGAGAGTTAAATACCAACCATCGGTATTCGGAGAACTTTTCGGAGGGCGCATATTTTATTTTTTGTGATACCGGTCTTGATGAAAATAATAGTGAGGATTCTGAGACAACGGAGGTATATTTAGAAGAGAATGTAAGTGTTGCTGCTTCTGATGACTTTGAAGTCTCTGTGGAGAGCTTTGATTCCGGTGACGAAACAGAGAAAGATTATGATATAGCATACAACGATTATGCAGTGTATGACCCAGCTGAAGACCTTTACTATTCTACATGGGATGAGTACTTTGATGCCTATAACAGCTATATTTATGACTGCGGGGAAGTACTTTCTAAATTAGATCAGTATACAAAAGGTGACCGGACAAAGATTTCGAACATCGTTTTACCTTTGTTATGGTCTGAAAATCTCAATGTAGAGACATTGCTGGATAAAAATATAAATAGAGATTTAGGGATAGCAGATGCAAAACGGAATCTAGAAAATTTGGAAAATGACGCTTTCTTATATTATGTAGAGTGTGGAGATACCGTCTATAAAAATGTGGTTGGAATAACAGACATTACCAATCAGGCCTATTCCTATTTTGTGAAAAAGGGGAATAAATCTGAGAAGTCTGTGAAAGTGCAAAATAGTGTAACAAATCTTGTAGAACATGAGGAAAGCGGTTATTTTGAAACCATTTTAGAGGGGTTGGATTTTGGTGATGAAAATGTGGCGGTTTATTTTGGAATTGACCAGGAACGTATGAGTAATAATGCAGATAATTACGGCCGGATAAGTTCACGGTATAAGCTATATAAGGATATGTGTGACTATGGCCTGCCGGTGCTGGCATTTACGATGGTTGCATTTATATTGCTGCTGATTCAAGCGGTCAGCCTGATTGCCACTACAGGACGGGCAGGTAAAAAGAATAAGGAGCAGGGGCTCAATATGGAGGTACAGCTCAACGCATTTGATAATCTGCCAACAGAGGTGTGGGTACTGATTACTTTGGCAGTGCTACTAGTCAGTGGAATATTTGCAGTGATAAGTATAGGTGATGGTATCACAAGCAGTGAAATGCTATGGAATATGATGCTTGCTGTTGCAGTGTCAATGCCATTTGGACTTGGTTTCATGCTATTGACCTTAAGTTTTGCAAGAAGAATAAAAGCAAAGAATTTTTCAGACCACATGTGTGCCGGTGATGTATATAAATGGTGCCGGGAAAAGGGCAGTGTTGTCTTTCGAAAATGTACCGGATTTTATTATAAGAAGAATGGGGCAGAACGGCTGTGGTTTCTATTTTTGTGTTATTTATGCTGTATGCTGCTGGGAATCTTTTTGGTTGTAATTTTCTGGGAAGTAGCAGAACTTAGCACATTTGCTATTATGGTGATTCTTGTCGTGAATATCTGCGCAGTTTTTACGATGCGCCGGATTTACAAGGATATGAAGCAGATTACCGCATGTGTAAAAAATATCACAAAGGGAGATTTGAACAGTAAGTGTGAGATAAATAAGCAGCATAGTTTCTTTACAGAACTTTCAGATGGTGTCAATCATATTGGGGATGGCTTAAAGGCTGCGGTGGAGACCTCCCTTAAGGACGAGCGTATGAAGACAGAGCTGATTACCAATGTTTCCCATGACTTAAAGACACCGCTGACTTCTATTATCAATTATGTGGATTTGCTTAAGAAGGAAGAAATACCGTCTGAAGATGCAAAGCATTATCTGGAGGTGTTAGAAGCAAAATCCCAGCGGTTAAAGCATCTTACAGAAGATTTGGTAGAAGCAGCGAAGGCAAATTCCGGCAATATCGAGTTGGAATGTATGCCGCTTGCCTTTGACGAACTGATGCGTCAGGCAGTGGGTGAATTTGAGGATAAATTTGCATCTAAAAAGCTTACGGTTGTGGCAGCTTACCCGGAGGAGCCGGCAGTGATTATGGCAGATGGAAGACGTCTTTATCGTATCATTGAAAATGTGCTGCAGAATGCGTACAAGTATGCGTTAGAAGGAACCAGAATCTATGCGGATTTGAAAAAGGATGGAGGAGTGGTATCATTTACACTGAAAAATGTGTCTGCTGCCCAGTTAAACATCAGCCCGGAGGAGTTGATGGAACGGTTTACGAGAGGGGATTCTTCCCGAACCACGGAGGGCAGTGGATTAGGACTTTCCATTGCAAAGGATTTGACAAAGCTGATGGCAGGAAATTTTGAAATCCGGTTAGATGGGGATTTGTTCAAGGTAATTGTGAGTTTTTCGGAGTATAAGAAGTGAAAAATTTATTTCCTTTACAGGAATATTACAATATATACACATGAAATTCACGTATCTATCATATAATACAATTTAGGATGAGTAATCATCGTATTGTAAAGAAGTATATTGATATAGCAATTTTAAGGGGTGTAAAAGGAAGGTAATCATGAAGGTAGGATTAACACAGATGGATATCATCTGGGAAGATAAACAGAAAAATATGGACAAGGCAAGGCGGCTTATGGGGGAAGCGGCAAAGCAGAAAGTCGACCTGCTGGTGTTTCCGGAGATGACATTGACCGGATTTACAATGAATACAGCGCTGGCAGGGGAGGAAATGCTGTTTTCGCCAACATTGCGTTTTTTTAAAGACTGTTCGAAGGAATTTAACATGGCGATTGCCTTTGGCTATGTGGAGAATTTTGGACAGGAATATTATAACAAGCTGATGATTGTATCTGAGGGCAAGGTGATTTTTGACTATGATAAGATTCATCCATTTAATTTTAGTGAGGAAGGTCAGCATTATATCGGAGGGCATGAGATAAAGTTGGCAAATTTGAAGAATATGGTGCTGTCAGGCTTTGTCTGCTATGATTTGCGGTTCCCGGAGATTTTTCAGGCGGTATCAAATGAGGCACAGTTAATTTTAGTGATTGCAAACTGGCCGAAGGCAAGGGTAGCACAATGGGAAGCACTGCTTAGAGCAAGAGCCATTGAAAATCAGTGTTACATAGTAGGTGTTAACCGTGTGGGAAAAGGAAATGGGTTGGATTATGTAGAAAGTTCCATGGCATTTGACCCGTTGGGTGAACGGCTTACAAAGGCACATAGCAGGGCAGAGCTTCAGGTTGTGGAGATACATGCCGGAATGGTGAAGGAAATCCGACGGCAGTTTCCGTTTAAAAAAGACCGGCAGATCGATCTTTATGTTGGTTTATATGAAAATATGGATAAGAAGCAGTATATTCAAACAAACACTTCTGATTTGATAAAGTGTGGAAAATAATAGACAAAAAGCGATTGATAAAACCGGAAATCCGATATATCAATCGCTTTCGTTCTATGCAAGATAATGATAAACAAGAATGAAATGGCAGAGACTGCCAAGCATTACAAACACATGGAACAGTTCATGGTTGCCAAAATTTTTCCAGTTATGTTTCTTGAAAATTGGAAGCTTCAATGC
Source organism: Clostridiales bacterium (assembly GCA_029012085.1). Lineage (GTDB taxonomy): Bacteria > Bacillota > Clostridia > Lachnospirales > Lachnospiraceae > CAG-590. Next base: position 27,039 of record JAQXLK010000389.1, on the reverse strand, counting down.
ATAGATGATGCCGCCGGCAGTATAGATGAGACCGCCTACAAGAAGCCATGTAAATGCAGAAGCAGACAGATTCTTCATCATGGATGAAAAGCCGATTACACAAAGCCAGCCCATTCCGATGTACATAGCAGAGGACAGCCAGTGCGGACAGGTAATCCAGCAGATTTTAAAAATGGTTCCCGCAATGGTGATTGCCCATACGGTAGCTAGCAATGGTATACCAATATTCTTTGGAAGTACCATGAGGCATACTGGAGTATAGGAGCCTGCAATCAAAACAAAAATCATCGCATGGTCAATTTTACGAAGTATTTTATTCACTTTTTCGGAAATGTCAAAGGTGTGATACACAGTGCTGGCACCATAAAGGCAAATCATGCTTACAATAAATACAGCAAATGCACCTAAATGTGCACTGTTAAGTCCGTTGGCAGCTTTTAAAAGAAGTGGAGTTGCTGCCAGTAATGCCAATATCATGGCAATAAAATGGGTTAATGCACTTCCCGGATCCTTTACCTTAAAAATTCTTTTATTCATACAAAACACGTCCCTTCTATACTTTGCATGGTTAATATGGCAAACTGCAAAGCAATATATAAAAATGACTGGTTGCAAGCAGTTATAAAAAACAACTGCAAGTAGTATTAAAAACTATGTTATCTTGTTTTGGATAATACCACTTAAAAATAGGATATGCAAGCCTTTTATAAAAATTCATGTAAATTTTTGTTTTGATTGCACCATTTATTATTTTTTTATATAATGAGGAATGGCATAAAAAGATAATAAGAAAAGAGGTATAGATTATGGCAAAACAATCATGGAAACCAGGTAACATGTTATATCCGGTTCCAGCAGTGTTAGTAAGCTGCCGGGATAAAGAAGGAAAGGATAATGTACTCACCATTGCGTGGGCAGGTACGATTTGTTCTGATCCTGCAATGCTTTCCATTTCAGTGAGAAAGGAGCGTTATTCTTACCCAATGATTAAGGAAAGTGGTGAATTTGTAGTAAACCTTACCACAAAGGCTCTGGTAGAAGCAACGGATTACTGTGGTGTTAAAAGTGGAAAGGATGAGGATAAATTTGCAGCGATGAACCTTACCAAGGGTGAGGCAGAGAAGATAAATGCACCGATTATTATGGAAAGTCCGGTGAATATTGAGTGTAAGGTGAAGCAGGTGTTAGAGCTTGGCAGCCATGATATGTTTATTGCAGAAGTGGTAAATGTACAGGTTTCAGAGGAGCTTTTGGATGAGAAGGGAAGCTTTAAACTTCAGGATGCAGAGCTTTTGGCATATTCTCACGGTGAATATTATGAGCTTGGTAATAAACTTGGTACCTTTGGATTTTCTGTGAAGAAGAAATAGAAAAGAGGAAATTGTTTTGAAAAAAATGAAATTTAAAACCCGCATGCAGTGGGGATGGTTTAAGGCAGCACTTTTGGGAACCTGTCTTGGATTATTGATTGCTCCGACAGTGGGCAGTTCCTTGGGAATTACAAAGGAGGATCCGGTTATATCTTTCTTTACAGGCATTTCTTTTGGACCAAAGACAAAGGTGATGATAAATGGTAATGTTGTGGCTCTGGCAAAAAGTGAGGAAGCCGGTGAGGCAGCATTCAAGGCGGCACGTCTTGCTTACAATGCAGAAGGTGTAAAAATTCTTGATGTAAATGTTTCTTTTGAAGAAGTGGATAAGGAAAAGGATGCAAAGGCGATTAAAGGAATGAGAGTGCTGAAAAATGAGGCGCTTTCTGATGAGATTCTGGCAAGCTTTGATAAATATGCCACACAGAATAAGGAACTTGCTTATACGATGCGGATTGATGATTATACTGTAACCGTAGACAGTATGGAAAATCTTGTAGCAGTGTTAGAACAGACACAGGGGCAGTATGATACAGAGGATCGTTTTCAGGTGAATCTGGAAGCTACCCAGAGTCAGAATGTGACAATGTATGAGATTGGTGTTACGGAAAAAGGTGCGGCAGAGGATTCAAAGGCAGAAGAGAATGGCAGTAGTGAAAGTCAGGAAGTACCAACGGACGAAAATAACAACAGTGAAAGTTCAGAAACCTCGTCTGAAGAGGATGGCAGCGGGACTCCTGATGAGGAGAATGCGGAAAATGGTGGTGTGACCATGCTGCCGCCAACCAGAGTGGGTCTTACCGGTGAAAATGCGGATGAGCAGTCTATCTCTAGTGAAGAACAGCAACCGGAGAATGCCGGGGATACGGATTCCCAGGCAGGTGAAGTAAAAGAGGAGGCTCCAGAGGAGAGTACTCCGGAAGTGAATCCGGCGGTTGCTGCCCAGGCAGTAAATGACGGGATTAAGTTCGTTGGATTTTCAGAGAAAATTCAGGTTACACAGACATATGTAGATAAAAATTTGATTAAAGATAAAGAGACTACATATAATGAGTTAACGGCAAAAAATGATGAGCTAAGCATTTACGTAGTAGAACCGGGAGATTGTTTGTCTGTTATTGCAGAGAAGAATAATATGACAGTTGATCAGATTAAAGAGTTAAATCCGGGAATTGAGTCCGATGATAACCTCTACTATGATGACCGGTTAAACATTACCGTTCCGACTGCAGCAGTGCAGATTCTTGTGCAGAAGCAGGAAACCTATGAAGAAAAATACAACGAAGATACTGTATATGAAGATGATGCAGATATGTACATTGGTGAGAGTGAAGTAGTGCAGGAGGGTTCACAGGGAACCCATATTGTTACTGACCTTGTTACCTATAAGAATGATATTGAAAGCAGCCGGGAACAGTTACAGGAAAATATTGAGGTGGCAGCGGTTGCTCAGATTGTAAGAAGAGGAACAAAATCAAAGCCTACGTATATGTATCCGGTGACGAATTGGAATGTAACCTCTAATTATGGCTATCGCTGGGGCCGATTACATGCAGGAACGGATGTGGGTATTCCGGTTGGAACGACAGTGCGGGCATCCAGAGCGGGAAAGGTTATTACTGCCGGTTGGGTTGGTGGCTATGGAAATTGTGTCATGATTGATCATGGTGATGGCGTCTGGACCGTATATGGACATTTAAGTGAGTTTAGTACCAGTGTAGGCAGCTATGTCAATCAGGGTGACCAGATTGCACTTTCCGGAAATACAGGACGAAGCACCGGACCACATTTGCATTTTGAAATTCGTGTAAATGGAAGTTCAGTGGATCCAACACCATATCTGCAGGGAACCGCGAATTAGGGCGAGGTTGTTGAACTATGGAGATACTAGCGATTATCGTAATTTTAACCGGTTTGGTGCTTTTGATTGTGGGCAGGAATGTGCCGAAATATCTGCCACCGAATTATCAGGAAGAGGATGATGGATTTTTGCAGCTTTTACAGACTATGGGTAATCTTGTAAAGGGTGCCGGCATGGTGCTGCTGGTGATTGGGGTGGTATGTTTATTTATTTGTATTTTTAGGTAAAAAGGGTAGTGTTTTAATTCCTAGTATGTGGTATGATAAGTAGGAATTAGAATACGAACAGGAGGATAGAACCATGAACATTAACAGTATTTGTGTACAGGGTGGATATACACCGGGGAATGGAGAACCAAGACAGATTCCAATTGTGCAGAGCACAACATTTAAGTATGATACCAGCGAGGATATGGGTAAGCTGTTTGACTTAGAGGCAAGTGGGTATTTCTATACGAGACTTCAGAATCCAACCAATGATTATGTAGCAGCAAAGATTGCAGAGCTTGAGGGTGGTACAGCGGCAATGCTTACCAGCAGTGGACAGGCTGCCAATTTCTTTGCGCTTTTCAATATTTGTGAATGTGGTGACCATATCGTGTCAAGCAGCAGCATTTATGGTGGAACGTATAATCTCATTTCTGTTACCATGAAGAGAATGGGAATTGACGTGACCTTTGTCAGTCCGGATGCTACAGAGGAAGAATTAAATGCAGCATTTCAGGATAATACGAAGGCAATGTTTGGAGAGACTATTGCAAATCCTGCCCTTACCGTGTTGGATATTGAGAAATTTGCAAAGGTTGCTCATGCGCATGGTGTACCGCTTATTGTGGATAATACCTTTGCCACACCGATTAACTGTCGTCCATTTGAGTGGGGAGCTGATATTGTAACCCATTCCACAACAAAGTATATGGATGGACACGGTGCTGCTGTAGGAGGTGCCATTGTTGATAGCGGAAAGTTTGACTGGATGGCGCATGCAGATAAATATCCGGGACTTACAACACCGGATGAGAGTTATCACGGTGTAAACTACGCAGAGCGTTTTGGAAAAGAAGGTGCATTTATTACAAAATGTACGGTACAGCTTATGCGTGATTTGGGTTCTATCCAGAGTCCGCAGAATGCATTTATTGTAAATCTGGGACTGGAAAGCCTGCATGTACGTATGAAACGTCATTGTGAGAATGGTCTGGCAGTTGCAGAGTATCTTTCTAAGCATGAAAAAGTAGCTTATGTGAATTACTGCAGCCTTCCGGGAGATAAATATTATGATTTGGCCATGAAATATCTTCCAAATGGAAGTTGTGGTGTTGTTTCCTTTGGTTTAAAAGGTGGACGTGAAGCGGCAAAGACCTATATGAAGAATCTGAAAATGGGTGCCATTGAGACACATGTTGCAGATGCAAGAACATGTTGTTTAAATCCGGCTTCTTCCACTCATCGTCAGATGAATGATGAGCAGCTTGCCGAAGCAGGTGTGCCGGCAGAGCTTATTCGTATCAGTGTTGGTCTTGAGGATAAGGAAGACCTGATTGCGGATATTAAACAGGCATTAGAACAGTGTTAAGATAAAAAATGAGCAGTTTCCAAAGGGTTTGTTGGAATCTGCTCATTTTTATATATTGGGAAATATAAAGTAAGGGAGGATATCAGTTTCTCATGATTTTTACAAGATATACATCTATCCACAAATATAATATAACAGTGTATTTGAAATGGAACAAGTAAAATTTCTTAGATTTTATATCAAATTTTATAGGAATTCAGAAATGGATATACTTTTGAGTAGATTCAGAAAGACTCCAATTATCAAGATAAGAAGATACTGACAATAGGAGCCTTGTATAGAAAATAGAATTGGTAGAAAATACCTTGCATATATTATTCTCATTTTTCCTGATTTTCTGAGATGTTGTAAATTTCTTTCAGATGGTGGCGAAGGAGAGAAATTTCATTTTCCTGTTTTTCTAAAAAATGGTCAATATTTAAAAAGAATTCAGAGTGAGGAGAAGGAAAGATTGTATTTCCGGTGATTAAGTAATCAATAGATACATTTAAGGCGGTGGAAATATCAAAAAGACATTCAAGACTTGGCCGGGACAAGCCCCGCTCAATGTTGCCAAGATGTTTGGCACTGCAGATAAGACGTTCTGCCAGAGCTTTTTGTGAAAGGTTATGCGAAATACGTACATCATGGATTCTTTGACCTAAATCTTGATAATTCATAAATCTTCTCCTTTGTCTGTAATTTAGTATAGCGATTTTTAATTAACCAGATTGCTTTTTACAGGTATATTATAAAGAAATGGAGAACGAGGTATTTTGGTCAGATACAGAAAGATGAGAAAAATTTGATGTACGATAGTTTTTTGAAGAATAACTATCCTAATTCTTTATTACATAGAAAAAAAACGAGCAATCCGCAGACTTATTACCAATGATAAAAAGGCAATCAAGATGCCTGCCGGTACTGTCCAGCGGGTTTTTTTAATATGAACACTCATGAAATAGACAGAGACTGTATAAAACAAAGTTTCCGTACAACTAAGGAGTATGGAAGCAGTAAACCCGATATAGGAGTCGGTGCCATAGGTTTTGAAAATATCAAACAAAAGACCATTTGCTCCGGAAGCCGAGAGGGTTTTTAAGATGGATAAAGGTAACAGAGCAGCGGGAATGTGAAGAAAATTCGTTATAGGAGATAGTAGGCTGCAAAGTAAATCCAAAGCACCGGAATTGCGGAATATTCCGATTGCAACAATCAGTCCAATGATGGTTGGTGCTATTTCTGCTACGGTTTGGATGCCCTGTTTTCCTCCATCTGTAAAAAGCTCGAAAACAGGTTTTTTATAAAGAAGGGCATCTGCTATTATATAAAAAATTACAAAGGGTATTAGGAATACAGATAGAAAATTAAAAAAATGCATGAATGGCTCCTTTCTACTTTGGGAAATTATGACTGCTACATTACTTCTTAAACATTCGCTGGGATGAGGTGAGAACTTTGCAAAGGAAGATGGCAATCAGGGTGGTAATGGTGGTGGCAATTAGTGCAGGTCCTACCACCGCCATGGGTGCCGGGCTTCCGTATTGGCTTCGGTAGGCAATCATATTGATGGGAATAAGCTGCAGGGAGGAAATGTTAAGAAGCAAAAAGGTGCACATTTCATTGCTGGCAAATTCGTAGGAATTGCCTCTTTCATACTCTAATTGTTTTAGGGATTTCATCGCTTCAATGCCGGTAGGGGTGCACGCCCAGCCAAGACCTAATATGTTTGCAATAAAATTAGCGCATATATAGTCTGCGGCGGGATGGTCAGGAGGGAGCTGTGGAAAGAGGAAGCGCAGCACCGGCTTCATTTTGTGAGAAAGACGTGCTGTTAGCCCCGAGCCTTCTGCTACAGAAAGAAAACCGGACCACATACTGATGACACCGAGCATGACAATGAGCAGTTGCACTGCATCCTGTGCAGAATCAATAATTCCGTTACAGACGGCTTCTAAATTGCCGGTAAAAGCTGCTATAATGATTCCGGCTAGAATTAGGAATCCCCAGATATAGTTAAGCAATATGCCACCTGTTAAACATGTTTTATTTATATATATGACAGAAGGATGGGGACTATTCAGGTTTTGTGGAGTGTAAAAGAGAAAAAAATTGCTTTTATTAAGCATTTCCACTATTGACATCAAAACCGCATGATTATATACTGAACATGGTTTAACTGTTTGAATATGGTTAACTGAGATGGAACATTTCAACATTATATTATAATGTGAAAAATAAAATTACAGGAGGATTATTTTCATGGCAACAAAAGCAAATTACAAACTTGATGAAATCGGTGCTGGTAAGGTTGGTTTCCCTAAGACTGGTGAAGCTGTAACAAATACTCGTGCTATCATCGAAGCAGCATTCTACGGTAACAATGTAGTAAAGGTGAACACCTTAAAGGAAGCTTATAATCTTGCAAAGAACTCTCCAGGAACTATCGTAACAGATATGCCTGTTTACCGTGGTGAGGAGTTTGGTCTTGATGCAGATGCTAAGGTTTTATTATTCAACGATGGTGCTGTAACAGGACGTTACGCAGCTGCTCGTCGTATTAAGGGTGAGCCTGGTGTAGATGCTGGCAAGCTTGATAAAGTTGTTATGGACGCTATCTACAAGACACGTTTCAAGAAGTTATATCATGCAACATGTTTCGTAGGTCTTGATACAGAATTCATGGCTAAGGCTCATTTATTGATTCCGGAAGGTGAAGAGAACTTACTTTACAACTGGATGTTAAACTTCCAGTATATGTCTGACGAGTACGTTAAGATGTACAAGAATTCTAAGTTAATCGCTGACGGTAATGAGCCAGATATCTATATCTTCTCTGACCCACAGTGGGCACCAACAGAGAGTCCTGATGTAGACTACAGCTGCTTAAGCGATCCATTAACATTATGTTATTTCGATACAAACCAGAACTGTGCTGCAATCCTTGGTATGAAGTACTTTGGTGAGCACAAGAAGGGAACTCTTACAATGGCTTGGGCACTTGCTAACCGTAACGGTTATGCTGCATGTCATGGTGGACAGAAGGAGTACTCTTTAGAGGGTGGTAAGAAGTTCGTTGCTTCTGTATATGGTCTTTCAGGATCAGGTAAGTCTACTCTTACACATGCTAAGCATGGTGGCAAGTATGATGCATTTGGTGGTATCAAGGTATTACATGATGATGCATTTATCATCAATACAGATTCTTGTGCTTCTATCGCATTAGAGCCAACTTACTTTGATAAGACAGCTGACTATCCTACAGGATGTCCGGATAACCAGTATCTGTTAACCGTTCAGAACTGTTCCGCAACTATGGACGAGGATGGAAAGATTCAGTTAGTTACAGAGGATATCCGTAATGGTAACGGACGTGCAATCAAGTCTAAGTTATGGTCTCCAAACCGTGTAGATAAGATTGATGCTCCTGTTAATGCAATCTTCTGGATTATGAAGGATCCTACAATCCCACCAGTAGTTAAGTTAAAGGGTGCTGCTCTTGCATCTGTTATGGGTGCTACACTTGCAACTAAGACTTCTACTGCTGAGCGTGTTGCTGCAGGTACAGATATGAACGCACTTCGTATCGTTCCTTACGCTAACCCATTCAGAACTTACCCATTGGTAAATGACTATGAGAAGTTCAAGAAGTTAGTTGAAGAGAAGAACGTAGACTGCTACATCGTTAACACTGGTGATTTCATGGGAACTAAGTGTCAGCCAGCTGATACCTTAGGTATTCTTGAGACTATCGTTGAGGGTAAGGCTAAGTTCGAGAAGTGGGGTAACTTCGAGGATATCGAGATTATGTATGACTGGTCTGGTAAGACAGCAGACTTCAAGCCAAACATGGATGATCCAGAGTACACAGCTGCACTTAAGGCTGCTATGCAGAACCGTGTAGATGCTGTAGAAGGCTTCGCTACTAAGAAAGAGGGCTATGACAAGCTTCCTGATGAGGCACTTGCAGCTCTTAAGAAGTTAGTAGATGCTTTATAAGATTTGTAGATATTAAGTTTATCATAATTATAAGAAGGACCGTTGCAGATGCAGCGGTTCTTTTGTTATACTGTTGGTTGAGATATAAAAATAGTGAGAGAAAAGTGGGAAGGGTATGAATATTGTAATTTGTGATGATAGTGAGATTTTATTAAATATGATGGTGAAAGGTTGTGAGAAATATAAGCAACCTGGGGATAATATTGAAGGTTATGTGTCATCAAAGCAGTTAAAAGAGATTTTACTTGAGAAAAAGCCAGAAGTGGATTTGTTTATTCTGGATATTGATATGTCGGAAGTAAATGGTATGGAACTGAAAGATATAATATCACAGATATATGAGGAGACGAACATAGTTTTTGCAACCGATTATGCTTCGTATATGCCAGAGGCATTTGGTAAAAAAGTTATTGGTTTTTTGTTGAAGAAAGACTTTGAAGACAGAATTGGGGAAATGATTGCAAAGGTTCGGGAAGAATTATCAAATGACAGGAAGATTCAAATTACTGATGGGCAGGAAAAAGAAGAGCTTTTTCAAAAACGTATACTTTCGATTTCAGCACAGAGGGTATATTCAGTAATTCGATATGTAGAATATTATAATGCGGATACTGGAGAACTGCGGGTGACGGAAAAAACATACCGTATTCCTCTAAGAGAGTGGGAGGAAAAGCTTGAGATGAAAGAGTTTTGCAGGATTAATCGTTCTACAATTGTTTCCTGGCGTTATGTGAAAAATATTTCGGATAAAATTAACATGAAAAATGGGGATTCTTATCGTATACCGGCAGGGAAAAAGCGGAACCTCCGGGAAATGTTTATGAATTACATAGTGAGTAGAAGTTGATATAAAAAGTTCGTTTGGGAACAAAAAAATGCGATTGGGAACAAAGTATCTAGGCGAAATATTTGTTTTGTGCTAAGGTGAGTGAAGCGTACGTAGATATTAATAATACGTTTTAGGAAGGAATATTCATAAAAACAGAATAATTAGTATTATTGTAGTTTAGAAAGAAAAAATAATTTACAAAGCGAGGGTATAAAAATGAGATTAAACACAAAGAAAATGATTGCTGCTCTGGGAGTAATTCTTTTTGTCGGTGCTTCGGCAATTACAGCACAGGCTTACACCTATTGCAGCTTTTCAACCAGTAATGGAGAAGTAACAGCATATGCAAATGGTAATATTAACAAATCTGTGTTTACATATGCAGGATCTCGCACAGCCGCCAGTTATACGAAGTATGTACCGGCCAGAATGTGGGTGACACGGGCATTCTATTCTAAGGCTTACGAGAATGGAACAGCTTTGGGTACTAAGGTATATAGTAAACAGAGAAGTGCCAGTAAAAAGGATGAACAGGGAATTAAGATTACTATTAAAACGTATGATACAGATGGTAGAACTGTAACATCCTCGAATTCCCGAATTATCAGGTGCAATTAACATTTTAAGCATTTAGGAGAGGATGCAGGGCAGGCGCGGCGGATAACGAAGCTGTGCCTGCCAAATATCAGGGAGGAAAAGAATATGAATCTAAGGACAGTCTTTAGATATGCTTCGAATCGGACCATGCATAGATTTCTGCTTTATTTTCTGACGATTCTGCTGTGCTACGTTATGTTTTTGCTGTTGTTGGCATCTTTGTTCTGCAGGAATTATGTCAGACATGAACGGTATATGTGTAACCGGTGCCTGAACGGCGGAATCAAACAATGCGGAATGCTTTCTTTGGAATCAGATAATGCATTTGACCCGGATTTTTTGTCCGAAATTTCGGAGATGGAGGAAATGGTCGGTTTTACAAGCGGTGGAGTACATCAGTATCCGGTTGATGAAATTGAAAAGTTTGGCGAGCAGCAAAAAGAAATGGATTCTGAATATTTTGAGAATACCGGGTCTGTACCTTGGTTTTATATGAATCAGTCCGGAATAGATGTCTGTCATTTTAACTTAAAAGAAGGAAAACGTCCGGAAGAGTGGGAATTAAAGGAAAATGAAATACTGATTTATCTCGGTGGTAATTTTGAAGATGTCATTGTGGGAGAAAAGTTTGAATCGAAATATGAGCCGGTTACATATGTTGTGGGAGGAATTCTGGAAAAAGGAACCTATTGGATATGTGATGATGTCTACATATTTGAATCAATTGAATCAATACAGGATTCCCATTATGTGCAGTGTTTGGACAATATGATTGTCTGCCCGGATTTATATTGGATAAACGGCAGAAATACATATTGTGTAAAAAAAGGATACCGGATTGAGGATGTGGAAACCAAGCTGCTTCAGACGGCAGAAAAATATGATATCAGCATCAGGCTTGCAAGACTGGAGGACGTGATAGAGGAAAATGAATATCAGCTTTCGGTTATTCTAAATGTAATTCACCTGCTGACCCTCATTATCATTATAGCATCGCTGATTGTTCTGGGGCACACGCAGTATTCCGAGATGATTAATGACACGGAATATTTTGGGATATTTTATGCAAATGGTGCAGCCACGAAGGATCTGATTGCTGTTTTATTAGTGGAAAATGTATTGAAAACAGTACTATCTTTTGTATTGGCAGTGGTTTCCGGTTATTTTATATTACGTTTTCAATGGAAGATGTTCCAGCCGGGGGCTGATTTGTGGAACACTGCAAAGTTTGTCTATTTTGGACAGGCGATATTACCGTCTATGCTGATAGGAGTGGGAATGGTCGCAATTTCTACCGTCAAATCAGTCAGCTGGCTGAGAAAAAAAAGACCGGTTGAGCTTTTGCGTGACTATAAGATATAGTGGAATTTTAAGGATGTTACGATTATAAAGGGGAAGAGATGAGACAGAGAGAAAGAATTCTGATACATGATAAGCCGGTTTCATTTGCACTGATGGGTATGTTTTTTCTATCGTTTCTGATTGTTTTGAATGTAATTCATATTAGGAATAAGCAGGTGGATGCAGACATACAACTGGAAAAACAGCATTATACAACGAACAGTGTGTATTTATACGATGCAATTGCTTCAGAGGAAGAGGTAAAAAAGCTTGATTTTCAGCGTCTAGACATAACGAAAGGAAATGTGGTTATTGTATTTAACGCAGTGGTTGGAAACGGATATTCCGTGGCACCGATTCATCTGGTTTCTGTTATGAATGAACCTCTGGCGGAAGAAGTGAAGGACGGACGGTTTCCGATGGATAATGAGATTGAACATGGGCGGAAATGCGTGGTAATCGGGGAGGGACTGAAACGCCTGACGGAGAAAACACAGGAAGGTGAAGTATTAAGAATTGACGGAACTGCATATGATGTGATGGGAATCCTTAAGGATATCAGCGGTGACGGAACCGACAACCGGGTGCTTGTTTTCCAAAACTGTTCCGCAGAGGCTCTGCTTAACGGACTGGATGGTTCTTACTCATATTGTGTTGAATATGGAAGTAATGTGGAAAGTGAACTGCAGACGGACAGGCTGCTTGCATGGCTTCATTATTCCATACCTAATTCAAAAATCAAGAAAACAACAGATGACCAGATTGACTCGCTGGACGATATGAGAACCATGGCACAATTGTTGCACCGGTATATCAGGTTTGTATTATATGGTCTGTTTGCTTTCTGCATGATTGGTTGCCTGATTGTATCAACAATATGGATTAGACGAAGAAGAAAGGAAATCTTTATTCGAAAAGCATTAGGGAGCGGAATGGGAGTGATTGGAATTGTTTTACTGAGGGACTTAGGCATTATGATGGGAATGGCACTGCTGATGAGTGGCGCAGTAATATTGCTGCAGAGTCTGTTAAGTAATGAAGCATGGCTCAGAGAGGAATATATATTCCGGAATCTGCTTTGTTTGTCGGGTGCAGCCCTGCTTACCATAATAATAACTTTTGTACGCCCGTTTTATACGGCATCCAAAATTAATCCTGCTGAGGGCGTCAGGGAATAGAAGAATCCGCCGGTAGCAGCTTACAACGTACATGAATGGAGGACGCAGATGTGATAATACTAAAAAATATCAATAAAACCTATGAAAATGGTAAGAATGCAACCCATGCATTGAAAGATGTCTCATTAGAAATTATGGAGGGAGAAATGGTAGCAATCATGGGAACATCAGGCTCAGGTAAATCCACGCTGTTGAATATATTAGGGTGCATGGATCAGCCTGATTCCGGAGAATATCTGTATCGGGATATGGAAGTTCAAAGTCTAAACAATCAGCAGCTGCATCAGTTCCGCAAAGAACATGTGGGGTTTGTATTTCAACATTTTGCATTGATGAATCAGTATACTGTATATGAAAATGTGGAATTACCGCTTTCCATACAGAATGTTCCGAAAAAAGAGAGAAAAGAAAGAGTATATGAAGCATTAACCCGGATGGGAATTCGGGAGCTTGCCCGGAAAATGCCTGCGAAGATATCAGGCGGTCAGCAACAGCGGTGTGCCATAGCAAGAGCACTTGCATCCGGAAATGAACTGATTCTTGCAGATGAACCAACAGGGGCTTTGGACATTAACACTGGAAATGAAATTATGAATATTCTTGAAGATTTGAATAAACAGGGGAGAACAATCGTGATTGTTACCCATGATCCAAAGATTGCAGCACGTACACAGCGTGTTTTGTATATGGAAGATGGGAAAATAGGAGAACATGCTGATGAATTTGAAAAAGAGTAAAGTTGTTTCTTTTCTTGTATTATGTGTGACCGCCTTATTATTGGCAGGGTGTGGAACGGAAAAAAGTATAAATACAGAACCGGTTCATGAGGAAGAGCTTGTGAATCTGGAAACGCTTTTACAGGAGACTGGAATGGAATCATATGAAGTGAAGGCAGTTGTAGAGAAAGAAAATTCTGCTTATGTTTTGGTAGAAGTATGGGGAGACGATTCGCAAAGCCAAGTGATTTATCAGGTGAAGGACACGGAGGTATCCCGGATAGCAGACTGGGAAACAGAGGAGAGTACGATTACCGAAACAATGGATGTGGATGCTGCAGGGAAATTTTATATTCTTGAGAAGCAACAAAAAAAAGAGACAGTATATACGAATATTAAACGTGTGGAATGTGGTAAAGAGTCTGTTGAGGAAATTCCTCTTGATACATGGATTGAAAAAAATGATTCAGTTCAATTCATACAATTAGATGGAGCACAGAATCTTTATCTTTTTTTTGAATCCGGCAGAATTTCGGTTTTTTCTGATGAAATGCAGTATGTCAGTGATATAACAGGACATGAAGGAGAATATCTGATTGATGCCACAAGGCTGCAGGATGGAAATATTATTTTTGTATCCGCAAAATACAAAGGAGAACAGGAAATTTTGAGCCTGTACGAAGTGGAGAAAGGGGCAGATGAAACCAAAGAACTTCTTGTTCTTCCGGAGGAAAGGTATGGATCCAGACTTTTATTTTCCGGAAGCGGAATATATGATTACTATATCAAGGGTGAAAATGAAATATTGGGCGGAATACGAGAACAATCCAGCCTGACTCCGGTCATCCGGTTGCAGGATGCGGATATTGTCTCTTCTGAAATTCAATTTGTATGTGCGCTTGCGGAGGATAAGCTGTTTGCAGTAAAAGAATCAGAAACCGTAGACTTGATTTATATTGCAAAAGGAGAAAAAAAAGGCGAGGAAGAAAAACAAGTATTATATCTGGCATCACTGGATAGTGACAGTGTGATGGAGAAGGAAGTTGCAGATTTTAATAAGACCAATAATAAATATCGCATTGAAATGAAAAACTATGGTGATAATGAAGAACCGGTGCAGAGCTTTTTGGTTGATTTGGCAACCGGTGCAGAGATTGATATGGTAGAGCTTCCATCGGAAGAAACGGACAAACTGATGGCAAAGGGAATTTTTGCAGATTTGTATCCGTTTATAGATTCAGATACAACCTTACAGAGAGAAGATTTTTATGACAATATTCTGCAGGCATTTGAATATGAAGGAAAGCTGTACCAATCAGTATCCTTCGTGCATCTATATGGATGGGTGACGAAAAAGTCTCATTTAACTGAAATTGGACGGTGGGATTTTGATGTTTTTCAAAGGTATTTAGAACACAATTCAGGAAACAATATTTTTACAGATACATCCGAAGAGAAAATCTTAAATCAAATGATAATAATTTCTTCAGATGAACTGCTGGATTGGGAGCAGAAAACCTGCTATTTTGAGACAGAAACCTTTGCGGATATTTTAAAACTGGCAAAACAGTATGGAGAAGACAACTCCGGAATCAGCTTAGAAGATAAAATTCCAGCTTTAATTGATAACCGGCTGTTGTTTGTTGAGACACAGCTGTCAATTGAGGATATATACATGTATTCAGAGGCGTTGGGTGAAGATATGGCAGTGGCGGCATCTCCATTTTCAGAACATTTGGGAGCCAATTTGTATTCAACTATGCCACAATTGGGAATCATTGCAAAGAGCAGCAAAACAGAGGGTGCATGGCAATTTGTAAGGAGATTTTTTACCAGACAATATCAAGACATTTCAGACGATGATAATTTTCTTCAAAGCGGAGCTACAGGCTTTCCGGTACGCAAAGATTGTATGGAGAACTTGATTCAGAGGTTTACTGCTACAGAAGACTACGAGAAGGATGGGAAATGGTATACGGCTATAAAGCCCAAGGATTATTCAATTGGTTGGAACGGATACGATATTGAAGTTGGACCGTTAGGAAAAGCGGAAGAGGAGATGTTGCTGGAATTGCTTTCCAACTCAGATAGGAAGCAGGGAATCGATCCTGCAATACAGGATATTATCATGGAAGAGAGCAGCGCATATTTTAATGGAGAGAAGGACGCAGAAGCAGTGGCGGAAATTATACAAAGCAGAGTTTTAATATATATGAATGAGTGAAACATTTTTGCTAAGGTAAGTGAAGCGTACGCAGATATCGTAATAAAAGTATATTTACGGAACCAGATACGAAAGTATCCGGTTCTTTTGTGTCGTAGATTTATAGTTGGTAATTTGTGGGAGGTATGCTATACTTATAAAGTAGGTATTTCTTTTGGTGGAGAGGGGAATATGATTAAAATTGCAATTTGTGATGATGAAGCAGGTGTAGTAGGTGAGATTGAAACAATAATCGAGGATTGTGCAGGTCAGTTAGGGGTTCGTGTTGACATTGATATTTTCTGTGATGGTGAAGAACTTGTTCAGCAGATAGAACATTTGGATTATGATTTGATTTTTCTCGATATAGAAATGAAGCATATGGACGGAATGGAAACGGCACGCCGGATACGGGAACACAACCAACTTGTAATGATTATTTTTGTGACAAGTCATACGAATTATGCAATAGAGGCTTATGAAGTCCATCCGTTTCAATTCATTGTAAAACCAATTGAAGACACGATGGTTCAGACTTATTTCCGGCAGGCATATGAGGTCATTACCGCAGGCGGATTTTATTATGAGTTCAAATATCATAAGGATTATTTTCGGATTCCGGTAAATGATATCATGTATTTTGAAAGTGAGAAGAGAATTATTCACATCTATTTAAAGGACGGAACGACAAGAAAATACTATGACAAGATGAATCTTGTGCAGGAGAAGCTTAAGAATACAAAGACTGATTTTTGGAGGATTCATCAATCCATTCTGGTCAATGCAAGATATGTTGTCCGTAAAGCCTTTGACCACGTGGAGCTGACGGATGGAAAGATACTAAATATCAGTGAGGATAGAAGAAAAGAGCTGAATGCTCATTATGTACAAAGAGTTGCAAAGCAATTGGGGGATTAGGATTTGCAGAATATAATTGTAACAATAACAGGGGACTTGTTGATAGCAGGGTTGTCAGCATTGCTGGTAATAGAATATTTTAAAACTTTTTTTGAGAAGAGGTCTGTAAAAGCAGTGGGAGGTCTGGTATGGGCGTCATATTATATCTGGCAGATATTGGCGACCTATGGAATGTCCAATTATCCTGTTTGGACCAGACTGTTATTGAGTATTGTGTTTGTGATATTGACGAGCTGTTTCTTTTACGGAGATTATTTGGGGAAAATTCTGTTTTCTGTTTTATATATAGCGATATGGATGTTAGGAGAATGCTTAACAGGAGGTGCTTTTTTACTGTTAGGTATACCAATTGAAGTACATGTGTTAGCAGGCTCGATTGCATCGAAGGGCTTCCTGCTGATTTTTGTGAAAGCACTGCAGCTCTTTTTCCATAATAAAGTAATTCGTGAACTTTCATGGAAGAACAATATAGCATTAATGTTTTTGCCGGTTGGAAGTATGTTTTTGGTACAGCATATATTTGCGGCAGAATATGAATTGAACCAGTCGGGAATTACAGGTGCGTCAACTCTGTGTATTTTAATAGTTCTTGTAATTAATATTGTTGTATTCAAATTATACATCCGGTTGTCTGAAAATCTGGAGTTAAAACATAAGAATTCCATATATGAAAAAGAATTTGATTTACTGGATGTACATATGAAAGAAAAAGAAGAGGCAATGGCTGAGTTCCGGAGAAGGAGACACGATTTGAAACATCAGATGACAGAGCTTTTAAATTTATTGCGTAATGGACAATATGAGCGGCTGGAATCGTGCATTATGGAATTAGCAGATTTGAAGTCTTTAGAGGGATTAAAAATTGCACATACGGACAATTCCATTGTGGATGCCTTTGTGAATTATAAGTATGAAACTGCAAAAAAGAATGGTATTGAATTTCGTGTGAAGCTGGATATACCGACGCAGCTCCCGTTTGCCAATGGTGATTTATGTATTTTGTTAGGTAATGCGTTAGATAATGCATTAGAAGCAAGTCAGCGGGGAAAAGTAGAGAATCCTTATATTGATTTAAAAGTGAAATATGATGGGGATAATCTTATTATCATAGTTGAGAATACATTTGATGGTAGTATTCTGCAGAGCAAAAGGGGCGAGCGTATTACACGAAAAGCAGATAAGGAGAACCACGGATTAGGAATAAGTTCCATACAGAGCGTACTAAAAAAATACCATGGGTATTATGATGTGGCAGTGCGGGAAAATGTATATTGTTTGAGTATACTTTTACATAGTGAATAAAATGATGGTAAAAAGGACTGGATATTTCAGTTCTTTTTTTATTTTACGGAAATTATTACAACAACACACGAAGTTATTACATGGTCAGAAAATGACCGTTTTTTTGTGCTATTATTTGTCGAAGAAAGGGGTGAAGAAATGATCAATCGATTATTCAATATTAAAAATGCTGCACATATTATTTCATTGTTTGCATTGTTATCTGCTCATTTTGGTGCCCGTGCATGCTGCGTGTGTATCTTTCACCAGCCGGAAAAACCAGACTTGAGTAAATTGAGGAATTTCTGATGGAGAAACTGGCAGAGCGTCTGGCAAATTATATCCTGTCACAGGGTGTTATTGAGAAAGAGGATTATGCAATCTATAAGTATGGGTTTCAAACCGGCATAGAATTGCTGCTGTGTGTAGCGACCAGTATGGGTTTTGCCGTTTACATGGGCAAGATATGGGAATGTGTATTGCTTATGGCAATTTTCTTTTCCCAGAGAGCTTATGTGGAAGGGATTCACATGAAGAAGTTCAGTACTTGTTTTTTTCTGTCATGTGGAGTGATTGTAGGTGGTTTGAAGGTTTCCGAGATGACTTGGATGCCGGATAAAATCATGCTGATTGTAATCTTCGTATGTCTGTTTGGGATATATAAATTAGCAGCAGCTGATTCTAAAAGAATGCCAGCGGACAATGCACAGAAATACTTTTCCAGGCAGAGGCGGAGAGTGATGTCTCTGCTTGGAGGAGCAGCGATTGCATTTTATGTGTGTAATTACAGCGTAGGATTACATATTATTTTGTATACAGAAATAATTGTTTGTTTGTCAGCAATATTAAAAATTGCTGGTGATAAAAGATAAAATTTTGGAAGATGAGCAAGGTCGCTGAAAAAAGCGGCTGATTTTTTGTTCAATTCTTAAAAAATGAAACCGATGGAGGGAGAATTATGGAAAACAGGCAAAAGCGAACCTTAAAAAAGGTACAATGGATAGGAAGAAAACGAAAGATGTTCAAACGCATACTGGCAGTAATTCTGACTATCGCAGTTTTGATGAGCAGTCTGCAGGTGGACAACTTTGCACCGATTGTAAGGGCGGAGTCTTATACCACTCTGTATCTGGTGGATGATACACCGGAACATTGGATTGGAAATGATGATGCTGTCATTGAGCTGGTGGATAATACTTTCGGGCACGACAGGTATATCATGACCCGGATGAATGGAACCACATGGAGTGCCCGGGTGCCGGTCAGTACGTATAATGTAACCTTTAACCGTTATGATTCCACGAAAACGACTCAGTGGAATTCGTGGAGCGCCGGTGGAAGAGACGACCACGATGCATACCATGCGCTGGGGCATGAGTATGGATACTGGGACGGCAGTGCGGTCTTGGAAGAAGGATTCCATGCCGGTGATGTTATTTATCTGGATTATTATGAATTTATGGACTGGGAAAAGTCGAATGCGATATTTTCCGTAAATTTTACCAGTGCATCAAAAGCGGATAATGACGGGGAAAACATAGTGCTCCGGAATGCAGACAGAACGAAGTTTGCACCTGTTTTACTGGAGGATGAAATAGAAGAAGGTGTATATAAGCATATCGTGTCGGAAGAGGAAGAAGGGGCAGCAGAACTCCGTTTCTGGCGTGGAAATGAGGATACGCTGTGGAATCATTCTGTCCTGTTAACATACAGCGATTATAAAGAAGGAAATAACTGTGTCAAAATTCAGGGATGGAACGACACAGGATATGTATGTCCTTATGTGCCGAGAAGACATGCTACGCGGATTGATTCCATGGATATCCGGGTGTCTGGTAGTCTGAAAGTAAACCGGAAAATTATACTTCATCTGGATATCGAAGGGGAGACAGACCGGTTAGATAAGGAAAATACAGAGATTATGATTATAAAGGAAGGCGGAGACCAGCAGGATGCTGTCGTGTTCTATGATGAAGATGCAGCGGCATGGAATCACCGGGAACTGCTTTTTAAAGAAGCAGGAACATATAAGATTACGGCGGTGGCGACGGACGGAACCAACGAGTTCCCGGTCACAAAGACCATAAGCATTGCGGAAGATGTGGCACCGGTGGCAGATTTTAATTTTGCTGCCATAAGCAGAACCTATGTCCGGGATGAGAATGGAACGGCAGTGGTGGAGCTGGCGGATGCTTCCGTATCAGAAGCAGGAGATACCATAACAAAGCGAATCTGGGAACTGTATTATGATGCAAACCTGGACGGAAACTATACGGAAGATGAACTGGTGGACACAAGAAAAGACAATGAGACAGAGGTACAGTATTCCCTCCAGAATGTAGGAACATACAAGGTGAAATTAAGTGTACAGGAACATTTTGATGACACGATAGAATCCCTGATCAATGAAGCAGAATATTTAAGCGGAGATACGGATGAAAAGCCGGAGGAAGGAGTTGTCTTCGAGATTACAAACCAGGCACCGTCTTCATCCATGTCCATTCAAAAGAGCCGGACAGCCGACATCATCTTTACGGTGGGAAATGCGGACGGAGAGACATTAAAACAGTATGCTGCAGAAACGGAAAAGGTACAGGAATATATGGAACAGCAGGGAATCCATGCAAAGGTCAGTACCGTCTCTACATCTGCACTTACGGCACAGGATACATTTGCATGGAAGGAGTATGACCATTATAACTATAAGGACGGTTCTTCTCCTGCATTGGATAGACATATTATATATGAAGGCGAAGACATTGTTATGCTGGGATATCCATGCAGTGCAATCAAAGATTTTTTATATGTGGAGGACAATGACAGCAGCAGAAAGGTATTTGAATTTGATCTTCAGAGAGACAAAACAGACTGGCACAGTATAGAAGGCGGTGGTTTTCTTTTTAATACGATGGTATCCGATGAGGAAAATTATATACAGGGATATTGTATACTGGTTACCCAGTCTGGTTTGAAACTGATACAGATTAAAAAGACAGATCTTAAGGTATTTAGAAATGGAAAATACGATTCTATAGCATATGCAGGGCGTCTGTTGCGGACATTTCCTATGAAGAATCTGTATGATGAACATCATCTGAAAATTGTTGTAGATAAGAACATACTGACAGTATATGATGGCGAAAAGCTTCTCATTGATCAGTATGTTTTACCGGATGATGGAATAGAGGCGTATGGTTATGGTCCCATTATTAGTCATGATCGTCATGGCTGTAATCAGCAGTCCTACTTCACATTTAAGAATATCGTCATGCAGACAATTAAAGGAGAAAGCCTGTCTGACGTTGTCAATGGACACGACTGGACTTCCGGCACCAACCATTATGTTATCAATTTAAGCCAGACCTCTGTACCGGAATTGTCTGATACAGACAGAATGGCAGAAGTGGCAGGAGCCTTAATCAGTAATGATGCAGCCTTTTTCGGTATCGGTAAAAATGATGCCATCAGTCAGTACAGTGCACTGACCAATACGCTGGATAAAAAGGGCAGTAATTTTATCCTGAAAGGAGCAGCAGGGGAAACGGAAGATGAAGAAAGTGCGGATTCGGTATCGGTGGAGGAAGCAGTGAGTCGGATTGAAGCACTGATTGCGGCAGATGTGAAAAAAGGGGATTATACCATAGGAGATACTCTGTCCACCGATGAGGAAGTGGAATATTCCAATACGTATCAGGATAAGGATGGAGACCCTGCCGGAAGCCAGGAATGGACCTATGTGTATGACAAATCTGCATTTGGCGAAGATAACGGGAATGATGAGAAGGAAACGCTGGTAAAGGAGAAACCGATTACCATATTCAAGAATCCGGGAGCCTATGAAATCAGTCTCCGTGTCAGTGATGACCCGACAAAGGGGAATGCTGCCCTGGATTCCTATATCCGGTGGTCAGATACCCATCAGTATAAAAAATTAATTCTGTCACAGCACCGCCCGGTTGCTAAGGTGGAAGCCAGTGTAATGCAGAGTAAAACAGACAAAACAAAATGTCTGGTGAATGTCAGTTATGATGCATATGATGAGGATCATCCTTCGGATGCAAAAAAGGGTATCCGAAGTGAGAAATTCTATTATAAAGAAATCCACGATATGGAATGGACAAAGGGGAAAATGCCGGCATCGGTTTCCTTTGGTACAACCTATCTGGTGAAATATGTTGTAACGGATGTGGAGGGAACCGAAAGCAGACCGGCAGTCTGTGTGGTAAAAAGTGCGGATGCCCGTACCTATGAGCAGCCGGACGATACGACACCACCAAAGGTTTCACTGAGTGTCAGCAAGACTGTTGCAGAACTAGGTGAAGAATTCTATGTGGAAGCATCCGCCACTGACGATTATGGAATTACAGAGTTTCACATATATGTGAATGGGCAGGAGCTTGCCAGCAGTTTTGGGAAATTTGCCTATACACCGGAGGAAGCCGGGGAATGTGAGATAACAGTAGAAGCCAAGGATATTGGCGAAAATGTAGGAAAAGCATCAAAAACGGTCAGCGTGGTAGATAACCGCGATACCACACCGCCACAGATTACCATTACATCTCCGAAGAGCGGCACCATTACCGGGGCAGTGGATATCATTGGAAGTATTACGGATAATGAGAAGATTCAATCCTATACTGTGACAGAAACAAGATGCGTGGATGGAGAAGAGACAGCAGAGCCGGTTGTTTTGGCGAGTGGAGACAAGAAGGTAGAGAATGCAAAGATTGCCACAGTGGATACGGATGGTCTTGTGCCGGGTGTCTATAAAATAGAGATTACGGCAGAAGATACAGCAGGTCTGTCTTCTGTATGCAGCCTTATGATGACTGTGGAGGAAAACGATGATGCCCTGAATCTGGTATTATCTAAGAACATGGCAGATGCAGGAGAGACCATACAGGCATATCTTACCTATCCGGCATCCGCTTCGGATGTAAAACTGACAGCCGGAGGCAGAAATATAGCAATCCAGGGCAGAACGGCAGAGATTACCGGAACAGAAGCAGGAGAACTGGAAGTAGTTCTGTCTGCCATGGTGGACGGAGAAGAAAAGAGTATATCTTCCACTGTACGGTTTCTGGATGGGGCAGACAAGACACATCCAAAGGCAGATATTTTGTCACCGGAACCGGAAAGTACAGTCAAAGTAAAGACGGATATCTGCGGTACGGTATCGGATGAGCAGGGACTTTCTTACTATACCTTAGAATACAAGATGGAAGGTGCGGACAGCTATACCTTAATCTGCCGGGGAACAGAGCCGGTGGAGGAAGAAGTACTGGGAACACTGGATACCAGCCTTCTGGAAAACGGACGTTATGTACTTCGGCTGACCGCAGTGGACAATGGCGGAAACTGCACCCGGGTAGAGCAGGGGCTCAATGTGGAAGGAAACCTGAAGGTCGGCAACATGTCCATTGGATTTACGGATATTGATTCCAATGTATCCGGTGTGCCGCTGACGGTAACCAGATGTTATGACAGCCGCAACAAGGAAAGCGGTGATTTTGGAACCGGATGGAGGCTTGCCCTGCAGAGTGTCAGCATGAAGGAGGCATCCGATATCACCGAAGGATATGAGATGGTGCAGACGGGAAGTTTCTTTGCTACCAGATACCAGGTTGTCCAGAATGCATGCCATGATGTTACAATCATGTATGGTGACGGCACCAGTGACCGTTTTGAACTGAAGGTATCACCGGAACGCCGGGCACTGGTTCCAATCTATGAGGTGGAAGTGGAGTTTGCCTGTGTAACAAACCAGAAGGTGAAACTGGAGCTTGCGGGAGACCATACCGCCATGCTTGCGGGAGGCAGCCTTATATTTGAAGCGGAAGAGATGCAGGATTCCCGTTCCTATATCCTTACCAGGGAGGACGGCACAAAGATGTATCTGGATGAAGCCCATGGTCTGATGAAGATAGAGGACACCAGTGGCAATACAGTGAAAATATCCAAAAACGGATTTACCCATTCCGACGGTAAAGGCATAACCTTTACCAGGGATGAACAGGGAAGAATCATAAAGGCACAGGAAAAGAACGATACCGTTGTCAGCACCATTACCTACGCCTACGACAGCCGGGATGACCTGATAAGCGTAACGGATGATGCAGGCAGGACGGTCAGCTTTACCTATGACGATAACCATAACCTTATCGATATCATTGACCCGTCCGGCATTGCGGTGGGAAGAAATGAGTATGACGAAGAGGGAAGGCTTGTGGCGGTTATTGATGCAGACGGAAACCGGATGGAGTACGAGCATGATGTGGATGGAAGGACGGAAGTGGTAAAAGACCGGCTAGGCAACAAAACAGTTTATGTGTATGATGATTATGGAAATGTGCTGAGTACTACGGATGCCAACGGCAATACAACGAAGAGCACCTATGATTCCTATGGCAATGTCCTGACCAAAACGGATGCAGAGGGAAATGTGACCGGTTTCACTTATGATGAAAGCGGCAACCTGACAACCGTAACGGATGCCAACGGCAATACCCTGAAAAATACATATAATGCAGATAACCAGGTTACTTCCATGAAGACGGTGGATGATACGGAAATTCTTATGGATTATGACAAGAATGGAAATCTGTCCGGAACTACCGACGCAGAGGGAAATACCACAACTTACACAAATGACAAAAAGGGAAATGTAACCGGAATTGCCGACGAACTCGGCACCGTCATGACGGCCAGATATGATGGGGACGGCAATGTCATTGAGACACAGGACAGTGCCGGAAACCGTACCGTCAATACCTATGATGGAAACGGAAACCGTCTGACCCAGACCACCTATGTCGTGACAGAGGAAGGAACGGAAGAGAGGACTACCACCTATGTCTATAATGAGGCGGATGAACTGGTCCAGACCATTGATGCTGACGGCAATGTCACATCCGTAGAGCGGAATGCCAGCGGAAAGATGACAGCAGCGGTGGATGGCAAAGGAAGAAGGACGGAGTACCAGTATGATTCAGCCGGAAATGTGACAAAAATTCTGTATTCCGATGGAACTTCCGAACTGTTTGAATACGATGCGGAAGGCAGAAACACAAAGACCACCAGCCGGACAGGACTGGTGACAGCATATACATACGATAAAACCGGGAATCTGTTAAAACAGACGGATGCAAGGGGAAATGTAACCTCTTATACTTACGATAAGAATTATAACGTGAAGACGGTTACCTCACCAACCGGGGCGGTAACTACCTATACCTATGATGAGCTGAACCGGAATACTTCGGTTACAGACAGCGAAGGTAATGTGACCAGCTTCACCTATAATGAACTGTCATTACAGACTTCCACCACAGATGCCAAAGGAAATGTGACCCGTTACGAGTATGACAAAAACGGAAACCGTACAAAGGTCATTTATGCGGACGGCACTTATGTGGAAACAGAGTATGATGAGAGGGGAAGGACAGTCCGGCAGAAGGATGCCGCCGGAAGAAAGACGGAATATGCTTATGATAACAGCGACCGCCTGATTCAGGTGGAACAGAATAACGGTTCCGTTACAACGTATTCCTATGACCAGACCGGAAATCTGACGGGAATCACAGATGCCAATGGCAATACCACAGGTTATGTGTATGATGCGGATTCCAGAAGAATCCGTACCGTCCTTGCAGACGGCTCCGAAAGCAGCTTTGAATATGACAGCCATGGAATGCTGACGGCTTCCACGGATTATAACGGTGTTAAAACCATGTATACCTATGACAAGGAAGACCGCCTCATCCGGCAGAAGACCGGGGAGCAGTTCCTGGAGTATACCTATGATACCTTTGGAAGGGTAACGGATGTCACAGCAGGGGACAGCCATATCACATACCGCTATAATGCGTATGGCGAATTAGCGGAGAAAGCTTACGAAAATGGACAGAAGATTACCTACACCTACGACCGGTATGGAAGAACCAGTGAGATTGCAGTATTACAGGATGATGAAACACAGACATCTTCTAAATATGAATATGACAACATGGACCGTCTGACCCGTGTCATCGCCCATAACGGAACCGCCACTGTCTACACCTATGATGCCAACGGCAACCGGGAGACGGCAGCATTTGCCAACGGACAGGTCTTAACCTACAGCTATGATGAGCTGAACCGCCTGCTCCTGCAGAAAGTGGTTGACAAAAACGGAACCATCATAGCACAATATGCCTATACCCTTGGAAAGGGCGGGGAGCGGACAAAGGTTACCGAAACGGGAGCCTGCGGAAACGTAGAGACCGCTTATGATTATGACAAGGCAGGCCGTCTGACGAAAGAGGTCATTGAAAAAGACGACGTAATCACAACATATCTGTACGAATATGACGCAACCGGCAACCGTACAGCGAAAACCGTGGATGGGGAAAAGACCCGTTACACGTATAACAGCCGAAACCAGCTTGTAACAGAAACCGGCAGTGAAACCATCGCATACAGTTACGATGACAATGGAAACCTGTTAAGAAAGTCAGGTTCCGGAACGTTGGCTGAATACACGTATGATGTCTATAACCGCTTAATCCAGTATACGGCAGGCAGCACCACAGAGACCTACACTTACGATGCGGAAGGTGTCCGCAGAAGCAAGACCAACAGCGGGGGAGCGGTATACTTTGTATCCGACACCACCGGAAGTCTTTCCCAGACTCTTGCAGAGACAGATGCAGACGGAAATCTGGCTGCAGCATACACAAGAGCCGACACCCTAATCAGCCAGACCAGAGGAGATAAAACCTCTTATTATCTGTATGACGGACATGGAGATGTACGTGCCTTAATAAACGAGGAAGGCAGAATAAGTGACAAGTACCGCTACAATGCATACGGGGAACTGTTAGAGCAAAGTGGAGATACCGAGAATCACTACCTGTATACCGGAGAGTACTACGACGGTACAAGTAACCTCTACTACCTGAGGGCAAGATACATGAACCCGTCCACCGGAACCTTTATCAGTATGGATACCTACGAGGGAAGCATCTATGACCCGGATACGCTGCATAAATATCTGTATGCGAATGGCAATCCGGTGAAATATAATGACCCGAGTGGGAATTTCTCAGCGGCGGTCATGGCTGCCGGAATGGCGATTAATGATACCATAACGGCAACGTATAATGTCCATCTGATGGGACTTTTATCCGGAATCAGCAATATGACTGTGAATAG
>JAQXLK010000388.1 GCA_029012085.1 Clostridiales bacterium | reverse complement strand
TAATTCACTGATATCAAACAGATCACTGGTAATCCTTGACAACAGATGCCCTACCTTCTGATTATCATAAAAAGCAAAAGTAAGCTTTTGATAATGTCCGAAAATATCTCTTCTCATATCTGCTTCCATCTTTGCTCCCATGATATGTCCATAGTATGCTATATAAAAATTACAGAATATTTCCAGTAAAACCAATCCTATAAGGATGCCTCCCATAGTTACCAACGATGATTTTGCCAGACCCGGTTCAAAATACACCACTTCATTCGTAATATACCGGATAATCAGCGGAATGATAAGAGTAACAGCCGCACCTAGAATTGCAAAAAACATATCGCTGTAAAACAGTGCCTTATATGGCTGATAATATGCAAACAATTTCTTGAGTTTATTTCTCATAATCTACAACCTTTCCCATATTTCATTCCGGAAGAAAATGTATCTTCTTCTATAATGAAAATATAGCACCTCCTTCCACTTTCCGTCAATGTGCCCATCTTTGCTTGTACAAAAAATATCAATTATGATGAAAAAATATCAATTGTATACATTTTCATCCTCTTATGGTATTCTGAAAACAATTTATATAGTGTTAAATTTTCAGAAAGAGAGGAACGAACATGTTACAAACCATCGAAACCATTAATGGCACTGTCAATGATTTCGTCTGGGGAGTCCCCGCCATGATCTGCATCATCGGCGTTGGACTTGTACTGAGCTTTCGAACCGGCTTTATTCAGTTTCGTAAGTTCGGTTATGCACTGAAGAATTCTATTGGGCGGATTTTCAAAAAAGAAGAGGCAAAAAAGGGAAGTATCACCCCATTTCAGGCAGTATGCACTGCTCTGGCCGCAACGGTTGGCACAGGAAATATCGCCGGAGTTGCCGGAGCCATTGCTATTGGCGGACCAGGTGCTGTATTCTGGATGTGGATATCTGCACTGCTGGGCATGTGTACCAAATTTTCCGAGGTAACACTTGCAGTCTATTATCGCGAAAAGAATAAAGAAGGGGACTATGTGGGCGGTCCCATGTATTATATTAAAAATGGACTGGGGCAACACTGGAAATGGATGGCAGTATTATATGCACTCCTCGGTTCCCTGACCGTCATGGGCACCGGAAATGCGACTCAGGTAAATACAATAACCACATCCATTAACTCTGCCCTGATAAACTATGGTGTAATTAACGATTCTCAGGTTAAAACAGTCAGTCTTGTTATCGGTATAGTGATTGCCATTCTGGTTGCGATTGTCCTCCTGGGCGGCGTAAAGCGAATCGGAAGCGTTACAGAAAAGCTGGTTCCATTTATGGCTGTGCTTTATATTATTCTTGCACTGGGTGTTGTATTTTTCAATGTCAGCCATGTACCGGCCGTATTTACTTCTATCTTCGCAGGCGCTTTCAATCCATCAGCATTTACAGGCGGTGTAGTGGGAAGTCTGTTCATCGCAATGCGTAGAGGAGTCTCCCGCGGAATATTTTCCAACGAAGCCGGAATCGGTACCGGCTCCATAGCACACGCCTGTGCAGACGCGGATCAGCCTGTAAAACAGGGTATGTTTGGTATCTTTGAAGTATTTGCAGATACTATCGTCATCTGTACGCTCACCGCACTGGTCATCCTCTGCAGCGGTGTTGGCATCAATTACGGTGAAGCAGCAGGAGCAGAATTAACCATTTCCGGTTTCACTGCAACTTACGGCAACTGGGTATCTATCTTTACCGCAATCGCCATGTGCTGTTTTGCATTCTCAACCATTCTTGGCTGGGGACTTTATGGAGCACGGTGCATTGAATTTGTATTTTCACACAAGGTGGTAAAGCCTTTTATGCTTGTTTACTCTTTAGTGGCAATTCTTGGTGCAACCGTAGATCTTGGACTGGTATGGGGAATTGCAGACACCTGCAACGGATTAATGGTAATCCCTAACCTGATCGCTCTATTCCTGTTATCCGGAACAGTAGTAAAGTTAGTCCGAGAGCATTTCTCTTCCGGCAAAGCATAAGCAATTATCAATTCCTTCATACTGAAAAGGAGATGCAGCTATCATTTCAAAAACTGCATCTCCTTTTTAAGGTTTTCTTTCCAAAGGGTTATGCTGCATATGTGCCGCTTCTTCCCTTTCCATCTCTTTTGCATATATCTTCAAATTCCTTAAGCTTCCTCTTCGCTTCC
>JAQXLK010000387.1 GCA_029012085.1 Clostridiales bacterium | reverse complement strand
GAACTGCTGGACTGGACAGATATACCGGAAGAATGGAAAGGTATGTTTATGGATTACCGGATGCATCTGATAGAAGTACAGAAGATTGAGAATCTGGAATGGTTCCATAGTGATCTGAAGCTGTTGTTTGGATACCTTCAGAACAAGAATGATAAAGAGAAACTGAGCTTGTTTCTGGATGCTAATCATGATGAGTTGTCAGAAATACCGGAGGATATGTTTATGGTGATGGCATCACTGAGTGGCAGTAAACAGCAGAAGGAACTGGAGAAACAGTGGAAAATACAGGGGAAAGGAAGGAAAGTAGATATGTGTAAGGCGATTGATGATATGCTGGAGGACAGCAGAAATGACGGATTGAGAATTGGGAGAGAAGAAGGAGAAGAAAGAATCAGTAAATTGTTTTTTTGCCTTATATCAGACAATCGTCTGGATGAGCTGAAACGTGCTGCGCAGGATAAAGAATTTCAGAATATGTTGTTGAAGACGTATGCGATTTAACCGAAGAAAGGAAAAGAGCCTGTTAAATTACCCCGGGGATTTTTACATTATCCCCGGGGTGATTTTTTTGTTGCGTAAAGAGCGACAATTATGAAGAATATTTTTTTTATAATAACGCCATAACTATTAGCAATGGCGAAATGACTGACTTACAATTTATTTGTTTAATAGAAGGAGATACACTGGTTGTCAAGAGTATCGACCGATTAGGAAGAAACTATTGTGAAATAGTGGATGAATGGCAGACCTTTACAAAGAAAAAGGAAGTCTCGATTGTTGTACTGGACATGCCTCTGCTGGATACACGGAAGGATAAGGACCTGACGGGTGTTCTGATCGCAGATATTGTGCTGCAGCTGTTAAGTTACACGGCAGAGACAGAAAGAAATATGATCCGACAAAGGCAGGCAGAGGGGATTGCAGCAGCAAAAGCAAGAGGTGTTCGTTTTGGACGAACTCCAATAGAACGTCCGAAAGAATTTGCCGCTTTGAGGGCTTCCTGGAAAGCCGGGGAAATCTCAGCAAGAAAAGCAGCACAACAGTTACATATTACACATCAGACATTTTTAAGGTGGGTAAGAGAGTAATGTGGGTAACAAAGTCAAAGTCTATAAACCAATTAGTTCTTGTGTGTTTTTATAGATTGGAGTATAATAAATTACATAAAATTTGTAACTATTGACGATGGTAAAATAACTGTACTTTAGCATCCAGCAGGATATGCTATTTTTCTTGAGCAATTAGCATATGATTTTTGGGATCGTGAAACGTGAATTGAAGAGGAAAGCCTTTTGAATACAAAGACAAGTGTAGATACTGAGTTGGAAGTACAGATTGCTATTGTAAAGCATATTGTATTTGTTAAATTAGCTGAGAAGGAGGATGCTGAAAAGGCATCTGCTAGAAAAGCTCAGAAACAGAAGATTATGTCTATCATTGCAGCAAAGCAGGATGAAGTATTACAGAATAGTTCCGTTGATGATTTGCAGAAAATGCTTGATGAGCTTGGTGACTAAATGAAATGGAGGAGTGAAAAACTCCTCCAAACTTAATATGATATCGATTATGAATGCGCCTGTAGAAGAATTAGACAATAGTTGAAAGTAACAATAAATAGTCTTTTCAATCTCTAAAAAATAGATTTTTTGAACAAATATTGTAATAAAATTACAGATTATTTGCAAAGTTGATTATAATATTAGTATAGTTTACGAAGGAGAAGCAAGGATGGATGTTAAAGTAAAGGTTAATCCTGTAGAATCTCAATATCTTTTGATACAAATAGTCAAATCATTAAGATTCGAAAGAGTGTTGAACATTATTAACGATTTGAAAGAAAAAGAAAACAAAAATGAAATCAACAGCCGATTAAACGAATACATTCTTATGTGTATCTCTTTCGGAATTGAAATTAGTAAAAATCCCGAGTATTGTTCTACTTTTGATCTTGCATGTAAGACAATTATTAAGAGACAGAAAAAGTTGCCAGACGAAATTAAAATCCATAAAAAAGATTATATTGAAAAACTTGGGTGGAAAAATGGAGTACAGCTGAACCGGATAGAAAAGGGAAAATCCATAATGCAAGTGGAATCTATTGAGACTATCTGCAGTGGTTTTGAAAAGGAATTGGATCAGTTGTTCTGGAAAAATTATCTACTCACGTTCTTTGGGAAAACACAGTATATAAATTATGATAGCACAACTGAATACGAGGCATTAAAAGAGGTTGTGGGCATATTGTGTGAGAACGACTATCAATTGCTTGAGGGAAC
This sequence comes from Clostridiales bacterium, assembly GCA_029012085.1. Taxonomy (GTDB): domain Bacteria; phylum Bacillota; class Clostridia; order Lachnospirales; family Lachnospiraceae; genus CAG-590. Next base: position 713 of record JAQXLK010000387.1, on the reverse strand, counting down.
AATGCAAGAAGAAGATTTTATAAAAATTTGCAGGATAAGGCAGGAAGAAGATTTGCCGGTTGATCCATTTGGAGAACCTCCTTTTCAATTATATAGGGTAATTAGTCACCTTGTTGATCAAATGCCTTCCATGACGATAGAATCCCTTATTGAAGATGAACTTTGGACATCACGGACGAGTTGGTATATCTGGAAGACAAATTGGGATGAGGCAGAAAGAGAGAATTTTAGAATGCTTCCGGAACCCAGAATACAAAGAAAGCATTTGCTGGTTATTGCTATCGTGTTCAAACTCGAGTACATAGATATGATTCGATTGCTTCACATGGGCGGTTACCGATTAGGGATGGACAGCAAAGACAGAGAAATCGCATCATATTTTTTGAAGAGCAGAGATTCGCTTGATGAGCTTAAAGTTCGTATTCTCAGAGATGAGATATAACATAATGTGGTCTGTCATCCAGAGGATAAATATTATATAATTAAGTTATCAATTAAACAAGGAGTGTGACAAGATGGATTCAAAAGCATATATTAAGATGTATCAGCGACTTTGTGAAATATCTAAATACGATTCAGATATTTATATGAGTGAGGAATATGAGAAACTGCTTCAAGAATCAGGTGCGGGAACGCGAGAAGATAATATTATTCAAATGCTTCAGATGCAGCTTGCAGCAGAAGAATTCAAAGATGATATGGATGATATTATC
>JAQXLK010000386.1 GCA_029012085.1 Clostridiales bacterium | reverse complement strand
AATGATGATGAACTTGATGACGATTTTGGAGAAGAAGGTTTTTATATCTTTTAAATCCCAAACCGTCTGTTTGTCGTGCCCGCATATCTGCGGGCTCTTTTTCATTCAGGAGAGCGCCGCAGGCGGTCTTTCCTATAAAGTAAAAAAGAGACCACATCCTAATGCCTTTGCATCAATATGGTCTCCCTTGTTACTTTTCACACCTTTGCTAATTCAAAGCTCCGGACTTGAAAAAATGTCTACTATTATTCTTCTGAAGTTTCCTCAGAAGCCTCTTCATCTTCTGCTTTTTCCTCTGAAGAATCGCTCTCTTCCGTCTTCTCCTCCTCAGAAGCTGCTTCTGTTGTACTTTCTTCGGTACTATCTACTAATTTAGCCTCTTTCTTTAACATCTCCATTACTTTCTCTGAAAGCACTCTGTACTCAAAGTCAGACTTTTGGAGGTTTTTAAATACTTCTTCCTCTGACTCAACGCCATAAGTATCCATATACTCTTTAACCGCATCATCAATCTCATCGTTAGACACCTTAATTTTCTCTGCCTTTGCAATACAGTAAATTACCATCTTCTGATCAAGGAAACTCTTGCAGTATTCCGTAATACCTGTCTTAAGCTCGTCCTCAGATGTATATCCATAAGACTCTAAAACTTTCTCATAGGTATAACCGTATGCTTCGTAGCTTGTTGCCATCTGCTTAAACTGTTCAAACTCTTTATCTACCAGTTCCTTTACTTCCGCTTCATCATATCCGGTGATTTTACAGTTTTCCAATACCTTACTAAAGATATCATTCTCTACCTGGGTATCTGCACTTTCCTCTGCCTGTTTCTCTAAGTTCTTTCTGATAGAATCCTTATATGCATCAATGGTATCATATTCTGTGTTCTCTTTTACAAGTGCATCTGTTAACTCAGGTACTGTCTTCACAGAAATAGAATTAATTGTGACTGCAAAGTTAACATCCTTACCTGATTTTTCCGGATCACTCTCATAAGGATCTGGAAATTTTAAATCCAAAGATACTTCCTCTCCAATATTATGTCCAATCAGACCATCCTCAAAACCATCAATAAAACTTCCTGATCCAATCTCTAAGTCATATCCTTCACTGGTACCACCATCAAATGCTTCACCATCCATGGTTCCAACAAAATCAATATTGACAACATCGCCATTTTCTACTGCACGGTCCGTAACTTCGGTCTTTTCCTCTAAACCACTTACAAAGGAATCCACCTGTGACTGAATCTGGTCATCTGTTACCTCTTCAACCACTCTTGTATATTCGATTCCTTTATAGTTACCTAACTCTACATACTTGCTGTATGCTTTTGCCTTATCGCTTCCTGCTCCACATCCGGTAAGTCCTAACAGCATAACACCCGCTAATGCTACCGCACCTATTCTTTGTTTCTTCATCATTCTATTCCCTTCTATTAACATAGTATAATTTGTGTCCTAAGACACACATACAATAATTTATATCACAATCCGAAATAAAAATAAAGATAATTTTCAAAGTTCACAAAATTACCTTTTTTTCATAATCTTTCCCCTGCTTTTCCTTTAAAATAAAGCTTTTATACTCATTCTACCTTATATTGTGTTTTTTATCATTTACAATCCCAATATAGAGTGTTATAATGGGACTGTTTTCGAGTAAAATACATTATTTCAATATAGAAGGAGTACGAATATGAAAGTAATTAAACGCGACGGCACAACCGTATCTTATGACAGAAACAAGATTAAGCGTGCCATTCAGAAAGCAAATGCAGAGGTGGAACCTGCTGAAAAGGTTACCGATGAAACAATCGAATACATCATTTCCTGCATCGAATCAAAGAATCGTTCCAGAATGTTAGTAGAAGACATCCAGGATATTATTGAACAGCGTTTAATGGACGAAAAGAAGTTTGTCCTGGCAAAAACTTATATTATATATCGTTATTCCAGAGAGCTGGTACGTAAGGCAAACACAACGGATGATTCCATTTTGAGTCTGATTCAGAACCGCAATAAGGACGTTATGGAAGAAAATTCCAACAAGAATGCCACTGTAGCTTCTACCCAGCGTGATTTGATTGCCGGTGAGGTATCCAAGGATTTAACAAAACGTATCCTTTTGCCGGAGAAGATTTCCAAGGCACATGAGGAAGGTGTTCTTCATTTCCATGATGCAGATTATTTTTTACAGCCTATTTTCAACTGTTGTCTCATTAATATAGGGGATATGTTGGATAACGGAACAGTTATGAACGGCAAACTGATTGAAAGCCCAAAAAGTTTTCAGGTGGCATGTACCGTTATGACACAGGTTATTGCAGCAGTTGCCAGCAGCCAGTACGGTGGTCAGTCCGTAGACGTACGTCACTTAGGTAAGTATTTAAGAAAATCTTACAACAAGTTTAAGACAAAGATAACTGCTGAATTTGGAGATAAAGTACCAGAAGATATTATTGAAAAGATGGTAAGGGACCGTCTGCAGGATGAACTTCGCTCCGGTGTCCAGACGATACAGTATCAGATTAACACCTTAATGACCACGAACGGTCAGTCTCCATTCGTTACCCTCTTCCTCAACTTAGATAAGGATGACGAATACATCAAGGAAAACGCAATGATTATCGAAGAGATTCTCCGCCAGCGGTTAGAGGGAATCAAGAACGAGAAGGGCGTGTATATAACACCTGCATTCCCTAAGTTGATTTACGTATTAGATGAGCATAACTGCCTAAAGGGCGGTGAATATGATTACATTACAGAGCTTGCTGTAAAATGTTCTGCCAAGCGTCTGTATCCGGACTATATTTCAGCCAAAAAAATGCGTGAGAATTACGAAGGCAATGTATTCTCCTGCATGGGCTGCCGAAGCTTCTTAACTCCATGGAAGGATGAAGATGGCAATTACAAATTTGAAGGTCGTTTCAACCAGGGTGTTGTAAGCCTGAATCTTCCTCAGATTGGTATTCTTGCAAAAGGTGATGAGGAAGTATTCTGGAACTTATTAGAAGAACGTTTGCAGCTTTGCTATGAAGCATTAATGTGCAGACATAATGCTTTAATGGGAGTTACTTCTGATGTCAGCCCTGTTCACTGGCAGTATGGTGCAATTGCACGATTAGAAAAGGGCGAACCAATTGACAAATTATTATTAGATGGATATTCTACCATTTCTTTGGGATATATTGGTTTATATGAAGTTACAAAACTTATGAAAGGCTGCAGCCACACAGAACCTGCCGGACAGGATTTTGCTCTCCGGGTTATGAATCGTCTGCGTGCTGCAACAGACAAATGGAAAGCTGAAACAGGCATTGGTTTCGGTCTTTATGGAAGTCCTGCTGAATCTCTCTGCTACCGTTTTGCAAGAATCGATTTAGAGCGTTTTGGCAGCATTCCAGATGTCACCGATAAAGGTTATTACACCAACTCTTACCACGTAGATGTAAGAGAGAACATTGACGCTTTCAGCAAATTCCGCTTTGAAAGCCAGTTCCAGAAGATTTCTTCCGGTGGTGCCATTTCCTACGTTGAGATTCCGAATATGCGTAATAACTTAGATGCTTTAGCAGAGGTTGTCCGTTTTATCTACGACAACATTCAATATGCAGAGTTTAACACCAAATCAGACTACTGCCACGAATGTGGATATGATGGTGAAATCATGATTAATGATAATAACGAATGGGAATGCCCACAATGTGGTAATAAAGACCATGCAAAAATGAATGTTACCAGAAGAACCTGTGGTTATCTCGGTGAGAATTTCTGGAACGTGGGCAAAACAAAAGAAATCAAATCCAGAGTTCTTCATCTCTAAAACGAATAAATACAAAAAAATATCTGCACAACCAGCATAACATCCGGTTAATTTAAGGATGCTATGCTGATTGTGCGAAAAGAGGTAGTATAATGAATTATGCAGATATAAAAAAACACGACATTGCAAATGGTCCGGGTGTCAGGGTTAGTCTTTTTGTAAGCGGCTGTACCCACCATTGTCCCGGCTGTTTCAATCAGGAAACCTGGGATTTTAATTACGGCAAACCATTTGACAGCGATGTCATCAACGAGATACTAGAAGCGGTTCAACCATCTTATATTCATGGCTTTTCACTTTTGGGTGGCGAACCATTTGAATACAAGAACCAGTTGGGCCTGCTGCCACTATTACAGGAACTAAAGCAGCGTTTTCCAAACAAGGACATCTGGTGCTATACCGGATATGATTTTGAGACGGACATTTTAGAAGATATGGCAAAAAAATGGCCGGAAACCTATGATATGTTATCCTGCATAGACGTATTGGTCGATGGAGAATTTGTGGAAGCAAAGAAAGACCTTTCTCTACGTTTTCGAGGTTCTTCCAACCAGCGTATTATTCTTGTTCAGGAATCTCTCAAGGAGAATAAAGTCGTTCTTTGGGATGATACAAAGGACTTTTCGATTTATTAGAAGCGAGGTTACAGTATGTTCGAGAAAAAAGATATTATTTTTAGCGAAACTCTAGGCGTCTGCCAGGTGGCAGAACTTCCCAAACTGTCCTCTAAAGCAGGAGAACAGATACCCTATTATGGTTTAAAGTCCATTTACGACAAATCCAAGGTTTCCTATATTCCGGTGGAACATCACCAGGTACAACTGCGTGAATTAATTTCCTATGAAGAAGCAAAAAAGCTTCTTGACAATCCACCTGAGAATTTGGATAAACTTTTATTGCAGGAAGCCGAATACGTGGTTGCCAATCATAAGAAATAGTTTCGCTTGCGGACAAACTTTCTATAAAGTAAAAAACAATGAGAAACATGCCAACCGTGTTTCTCATTGTTTTTTTATTTCCTATGAATTTTCTCCAAATTTCACATGTGCGACTCTTGTTCATCACCCTATTTTGTTCCTGTAGAACCAAAACCACCTGCTCCACGTACAGTGTCACTCAGTTCTTCCATCTCTTCAAAATGTGCCGTCAGATAAGGTGTAATCACAATCTGTGCAATCCGCTCTTTTGGCTCAATTACAGCTTCCACATTGCTATGATTGTGCAAAGCAACCATTACCTCTCCTCTATAATCTGCATCCACAACTCCAACCTTATTCGCCGGTGCTAATCCCTTCTTCGATGCCAGACCACTTCTTGCATAAATAAGCCCTGCATATCCTGCCGGAATCTCCATTGCAAGTCCGGTAGGAATCAGCTTTGTCTCACCAGGTAAAAAGCTGATTGCTTCCTCTATACAGGCATATAAATCTGCCCCCGCTGCATACTCTGAACCATAGGTTGGAATCGTTGCATTTTCATTTAATTTCTTAATCGGTACATTTGCATTTAACATATCATTCTATCCTTTCGTATTTTTCCACGTAACTCTCTGCTATTCTAACATTCTACGAACTCCTTTTCAAGTTCGGTTCCTATTACTTTTCTAGCTTCATCCATTCACAGCGTTCTGACAGTCAACTCGTTAAAAAGCTGTTTTATTCATCCTTCACCGGTCCGGCAATCTTACCGTACGCTTTGTTTAATTCCAGTTCTTTTCCCTTGTATCGCGCCATTTCACTGACAGATACAATCTGATATCCTTGTTCCTTCAATTTAGGAACAAGAATTTCTATCGCTTCTGCTGTAGAATCATAAATATCATGCATTAAAATAATATCTCCATCCTTCACAGAATCAAGCACCTTATCCACAATCTTTTGTGCATTCCGGCTCTCCCAGTCTTCTGTATCTAAATCCCACAAAATCACCGGCTCTGTAAGCTCTCCTAACACACCATCATTATACGCACCATATGGTGGGCGTATTACCGTTGTATTTTCTCCTGTTGCCTTTTTTACCGTACGATTTACTTTATCAACCTGTTCTTCCACTTCTTCAGATGACAGCGTTGTTAAATCTTTATGATTAAACGTGTGATTTCCAATCTCAGATCCCGCCGCCGAAATTGCTTTCAATGTATCCTGATATTTTTCTGCATTCGGACCCACAACAAAAAAGGTGGCATGGGAATAATTTGCCTTTAACACATCTAAAATACGCCCCGTATACTCCGGATTCGGACCATCATCAAAAGTAAGTGCCACCATTGGTGCATTGATATCCACCTCTTCCGGATTCGTTGCACCGAATGCTGTATACCGGTAATTCGTTAAAAATGTTCCTCGGTTAAGCTCCGCCCCTGCTCCTTCTTCCACCTTATACTGTATTTCTTTATTCATAATCGGTTTGTGTATCAGAGCGTAATACCACTCCCGAAGACCTCCACCCGGCACAAGCTGTGTTGCAAAAATGCACACCAAAGTAACAGTGACAATATAGATTATATATATTTGTATATTCCTATCAACACGGACTCTATTCCAAAGAGCTTCTGCTTTTTCTTTCACTTTGCACAGAATCCGTCTTATAATATGATTCACCCTTTGTATATTCATATTATCAATCCTCTATATAAATTATTCATTTTCTCTGATTTTATCATATTCACCAAAGCAGTTCTGTTATGTAAACCACTTTACGTTCTTTAGTATAGCATAATACAGAAAGAATACTATCCCCTTTTTTATTAAGTTTTCTTAAAAATTTTGTTACATTTTCTATATATTTACAATTAAGGTATTATATCCCTTTTGTTGTAATTCCCTCTCTAACTGTCTTGCTGCCTCTATACTGCTTTCATTTCCCACTACGACAGAATAATAACCGTTCCAGTCTCTGATTTGTACACTGTATCCTTGTGCCTCAAGCTGATTCATTAAATACTCTGCATTTTCATAGCGGCGGAACAGTCCTACCTGCACCCCAAAAGTCTTTGCACCGGTTCCCTGATTCGTTCCTACCGCATTTTCAATTCCTTTTGCGATTGCAGCAGCAACTTCATCAAAATTATTATCAAAAATTGCATTATCCGTATCCGAATTAATGAATCCCGCCTCCACTAAAACGGCTGGCATCCTTGTTCTTCGAAGTACTGCCAAATCTCTCCGTTCTGGCACCCCCAAATCATTAAACCCAAGTTTTACAAGCTCTGAATTTATGGCTCTTGCCATTTTTGCCGGCACACCCGAATCATTGAACACCAGAGTCTGTATACCGCTATACATATTCGGCTCCAAACTTGAGTTTCGATGAATGGATACAAAATAATCAACACCACTATTATTTGCGATTCTTGCTTTATCCGTTGGCCTTTGATACACATCTGACGTTCTTGTATAAACAACCGGAAATCCCGCCTGTTCCAGTTTTGCACCAACCGCTAATGCTAACCTTAATGTATCGTCTTTCTCTCTTCTTCCATCATAAAATGCACCGTTATCAAACCCTCCATGGCCTGCATCAATAATTATTGTTGACTGCATATATCCGCTCCCAATTTCTTCTTCTCTACTATATGCAATTATTCAGAAAATGTGTAACAAAACAAAGCTATTTGGCTTGGAATAATAAAAAACACATTTGCAAACGTATTTTTTATACCATAAAAAAGTGTCTTCGACACTTCAACTCCCCTGCCCCTCAATCTTGAGGGGATTAGGGGTTTCTTTTTGTGCCATTTTCCCTCATAATAGTCTTATGAATATTTTACAAAAAATCTTTACCGACTATTATGAAGAAATTA
>JAQXLK010000385.1 GCA_029012085.1 Clostridiales bacterium | reverse complement strand
CAAAGATGTGTATATCAGAAGATATGGATTGACCAAAAAACAGAAGAATATACTGAAACAATTTGGGATAACTGAAAGCTACATAAATCAGGTGGCGGATCAGATGAATTCCAGGAATTAGTTATACAAAAAAAGAAAAGTTAAGGTTTTTATGAAGATGTTGCATAAACCCAATAATGTAATGACAATGTATTGACGTAAAGAATGCGTTCTGTTATGATTAAGTAAAAGGAGGTATGGTTTATGACTACAAATTTAAATGTTGCAATGGCACCAAAGGATTCGACTTTTCAGGTGAGAATCAATTCAGAAATAAAGAAAACAGTTGAAGATATTTATGCAAAAACCGGAATGACGTTGACAGATGCATTTAATACATTTATTCAGCAGTCACTTAATGTTGAAGGGTTACCTTTTATTGTAACAAAGAACAGCAAAGAAGCGTTAAAAGAACAGTCAATTGCAATGCTTATGATTGATTTAAAACGTGCAGAAGAAAGAGCAGAGAAGGAAGGCTGGATAGATGCAGATGATTTGGAAAAGGAATTGGGGGTACTTGATTGAAAAAGATAAAATATACTCCTGATGCAGCGGATAAGCTACGAGAGCTTAAAAATGCAATTACACAGCAATATGGTGCAAATAAGGCAAAAGAAATAGTCAAAACGATAACGGATGCAATAAGAGGTCTCTGTGATAATGAAAAGAAGGGACCAGAAGTATCGCAAATGTTTGATGTTGTTACAGATTATAGATATTTATATGTGTCTAAGAATTATGTGTTTTATCGCATCGAAGATGAATATATTCGAGTAATCAATCTTTATCATGAAAAGGAGGATTTTATGTGGCACTTATTCGCTATTAACACTACTCCACAAGAAACGATTGATTATTGGAATGAGTAAAAAAAGGTAGAACGGTACAGTTACAAGAAAGAAAAATGCTTGGATTGGAAAGAGTAACAGCCCAGGCATTTTTCTTCTATAACATATTGACAAACTTCTATCTATACGGTATTATTCAATACATAGATAATAATCGATATGAGGTCATACAGCTATGGATAATAAAAGAATTGCTTCTATGTTCAAGGCATTTTGCGATGAAAACAGAGTGCAGATTTTAGAACTGTTACGAGGTGGAGAACGGTGTGCCTGCAGTATATTGGAGGAGATGCAGATTACTCAGCCAACATTATCTCATCACATGAAAATATTATGTGATTCAGGCGTTGTGGTTGGAAGAAAAGAAGGCAAGTGGATGCACTATTCCATTTCAGAAGATGGATTGGAAAATGTAATGAACTATTTGGATGAGTTAATGAAGAATACAAAGATGGGAGATGGTAACTGTGAATCATGTAGATAAAGCGGAGAAATATTTCAGTAATAATTTTAATTGTTCGCAAGCTGTTTTTACGGCCTTTGCAACAGAAACAGGTTTAGATGAGGAACTTGCATTAAAAATTGCAACGCAATTTGGCGGCGGTGCCCGTAAGGGAGAAATGTGTGGAGCTGTTTCCGGTGCTTTAATGGTATTAGGATTAAAATACGGTCATTGTCATGCGGAGAACGCAGAAGAAAAGGGAAGAGCCTATCAAATTGCAGAAGACTTTATGAATCGTTTTATTGAAAAAAAGGGGACTGTTGTATGCAGGGAACTTTTAGGATATGATCTTTCTAAAACAGAGGACATGGAGAAGATAAAAGAATTGAATTTGTTTAAAACCACATGTCCGGAAATGATTAGATGTGCCACAGAGATTGTAGACGAAATGATAAATGAGTTGCAATAAATGTGAAAGTCGTGTAATTATGCACGACTAACATTTTGTATTAAATATAGATATATTTCAATTTTTGAATGTTAGAGGAGAAATATCATGCTAAAAAATATTTGGGATTTTTTCCAAAATGAAGTTTTGGGAATGAAATGGCTGAACAGACTCATTGGCAGTGGTCTCACCGCAGCCGGACTAGACACAAGTAGCAAGGTGGGTGGAAGCATACAGTTTTTTATCTATGATACAATAAAAATCATGGTACTGCTTGGCTTCTTGATTTTTATTATTTCCTATATTCAAAGTTATTTTCCACCAGAGAGAACCAAGAAGATACTGGGGAGATTTAAGGGAATATGGGCGAATATCATAGCAGCCCTTCTTGGAACGGTAACTCCCTTCTGTTCCTGCTCGTCAATACCACTATTCATGGGTTTTACCAGTGCGGGACTTCCTTTAGGTGTTACATTTTCATTTCTCATATCTTCTCCTATGGTGGATTTGGGTTCGCTTGTACTCCTTATGAGTATTTTCGGATGGAAAGTAGCTGTAGTGTATGTAATTGTAGGGCTTGTGATTGCAGTTGCAGGTGGAACTTTAATCGAAAAAATGCACTTGGAAAATCAGGTAGAGGAATTTATAAGAAATGGCAACGCCATAGATGTTCCACAGGAAGAACTTACAAAAAAAGACCGCCTGAAATATGCGTGGGAACAAGTTGTTTCGACCGCAAAAAAGGTAGTTTTGTATGTGCTTGCTGGTGTTGGCATAGGTGCGGTGATTCATAATTGGATACCGGAGGATATTATTGTAAGGGTACTAGGTACTGGCAACCCATTTGGAGTTATTATCGCCACCATTGCCGGAGTACCAATGTATGCAGACATATTTGGATGTATTCCCATTGCGGAAGCTTTGCTTGCGAAAGGTGCAAGATTAGGTGTTGTACTTTCCTTTATGATGGGTGTTACCACACTTTCACTGCCGTCGATGATTATGTTAAAGAAAGCAGTAAAACCGAAGCTGTTAGGAATATTTATTGCGATTTGCACGATTGGAATTATCATTGTTGGATATTGCTTTAATGCACTTCAGTATTTGTTAATATAGGAGTGTTCTGATTGGCATTTTCATAAAATTATATTTTAAGGAGGACATAAAAAATGGGATTATTTAATTTTGGAAAGAAGAAAGAGGAACAGGAAGCTGCTTTTGGATGCAACGTACCAGTAGAAGAAACAAAGGAGCATGCCTGTGGATGCAATGTATCAGTGGAAGAAACAAAGGAAGAAAGCAGTTGCTGTTGTGGCAGTAGCACTGCGGATGCAGAAACAGAAAAATGCTGCTGTAACGATGCGGGAGATTCGTTAGTAAGTATCAAGGTACTTGGTGCCGGATGTAAGTCTTGTCATGAACTATACGAGAATACAAAGGAAGCAGTAAAAAATGCAGGTCTGTCCGTAGAGGTGGAATATATTACAGATATGGAGAAAGTCATGGGATATGGTGTTATGAGTATGCCGGGACTGGTTGTCAATGAGAAAGTTGTTTCTATGGGAAAGGTACTTAAGGCAGCAGATGTAGAAAAACTGTTACATAAACTAGGTTACTAAAATTTTATCATAGAAGTCATGTACAAGTGGTATGTGATAGCTGTCTATGATACTGTTGATAATAATACAGGTAAAATCAGGGGGAGGTATAAACCTACGGAAACTCAAGAATAGTGTCGTTCGTTGAAAAATGGAAAAATATACAGTATAATAAAACCTCTAACGAGTACAATGAATAATTAATAACTGCTGTTTGGGTGAGGATGTATAATGTAGCAAATTGCATTACCCAAAATAGACGGTAGAATAGAATTTTTATTCGAGGTGACAAAGATGGAAAAAACATATTCCATAGATATGTGTAGTGGTTCAATTCTCCCTAAATTGTTGAAGTTTTCACTGCCGTTAATGTGTTCAAGTATTTTACAATTATTATTTAATGCCGCGGATGTGGTGGTAGTGGGACGATTTTGCGGGGAACATTCTCTTGCTGCAGTAGGTTCAACAGTTTCTTTGATTAATCTGTTGACGAACCTGTTTATTGGATTGTCTGTTGGAGCAAATGTCTTAGTAGCCCGCTATTTTGGAGCAAAGGAAGAGAAACATCTGCATGATGTGGTACATACAGCGGTTGCATTAAGTATTGCAAGTGGAGTGATATTAACGGTATTTGGTGTTGTTTTTACGAAGCAGATATTGATATGGATGCAGACACCGGAAGAAGTGCTGGATCTTGCTGTAACCTATCTGCGGATTTATTTTCTGGGAATGACGGTAACTATGATTTATAATTTCTGTAGTGCTATATTAAGAGCGGTGGGTGATACCAAAAGACCGCTTTATTATCTGATGTATGCAGGTGTTATAAATGTAATTTTGAATTTGTTTTTTGTTATTGTCTGTAACTTGAATGTAGCTGGTGTAGGACTTGCGACGGTGATTTCACAGTGTGTATCAGCCGTGCTTATTATAAGATGTATGATGAAGGAAAAAGAGGGGTACCGTTTGTGCCTTCAAGATATCCGTTTTCACGGAAGATATGTGAAAAAGATATTGCAGATAGGACTTCCAGCCGGATTACAGGGAACTATTTTTGCATTATCCAATGTAGTGATACAGTCTTCCGTCAATTCCTTTGGTGCAGTGGTAATGGCAGGTAATGCGGCTGCTTCTAATATCGAGGGCTTTGTATATGTTGCAATGAATGCATTTCATCAGGCTGCTGTTTCTTTTGTTGGTCAGAATATGGGGGCAGGTAAATTTGGAAGAATTAATAAAATTGCAGTGAGAAGCCTTATATGTGTTATAGTAACCGGCTGCCTGTTGGGAAACCTGGCAGTTTTATTTGGACATCCCCTGCTTAGTATATATTCTTCAAAAGAAGAGGTTATTGCGGATGGAATGGTCAGGCTGCAAATGATATGCGGAATGTATGCGCTTTGTGGGATGATGGATGTAATGGTAGGTATTCTTCGAGGGCTTGGATATTCGGTGATGCCAATGATAGTATCCCTAATAGGGGCATGTGGATTGCGGTTGTTATGGATATTTACAATATTTCAGATTCCTGATTTTCATACAACGAAGATGCTCTATTTGTCCTATCCTGTGTCTTGGACGATTACTTTTATGGTGCATGTGATCTGTTTTTTTGTTGTACGAAGGCGATTTCCGAACACGTGACTTCGAATGTTAATGTAATAAAAGCAGAAGAAAATACATCTTACCTGATAGCGACAATAAATGATGGTCAAACAGAGAATAGTTAAAAAATGTAATCTGTTGACGAGATTATGTTGTGAGATGTAGAATAGAATGAAAAGCATGTTTTCAAAAGAAAAGTAATGTCAACATTTATGAACACAAGAGGGAGGACGAATTATGACAGAACAAGAGTCTTTATTAGTAATTTCGCTATTTTTTATACTTATAGGTGTAATATTTGCTGTTGTACCAATAATAATGAACAAAAGCAGAAAGAAGAAGGCAATGAAGTGTGACCGGGAGACAACTGCGACAGTGGTAGAATATATGTGTTATCGCGATGATACAACCTATACATATGCGCCTGTATATTCCTATTGGGTAAATGACAAAGAGTATAAAAAGACCAGTTCGTATTCTTGTTCGATACAGAAGCACTCAGTAGGTGATAAGGTGGCCTTACGTTATAACAGTGAGAATCCGGAAATGATCTTTGTTGAGGAAGAACAGTACATAATAAAATTTGTATCAGTCATTTTTGGAATCATCAGTGCGGTAATGCTTATTGTAGGTTTTGGAATCGGAATTGGAACTATCATTGGATGATTATTATGCCAGAAGTACATCTCTTGAGAAAGATTTCTTTGTAAAAAGGGTATCTTTACAGGAAATGGTATTGGAAACATTAAAGGGATGTGCCAGAGAATTAGTCGGTGCCAAGGCATCAATAGAGTTTGAAAATCTTGACCACGTTGTAAATGCAGATGCGAAATGGATGTCTTTTATTTTAAAACAGATTATATCAAATTCTGTGAAATACAGGAGGGAGGACCCACTGAAACTGACCTTTGTCGGTGAGGAAAAAGCGATGGGATATGTTTGGAAGTAAGGGATAACGGAATCGGAATTCCGGAAAATGATTTGGAACGGGTATTTTATAAAGGTTTTACCGGACAAAATGGAAGGAATACTGCAAAAACAAACCTAATAAAGCATTATATGGAAACATTAGATGCACATTTGTTAGATAGACAGAATATGTATATTGATACTTATGGTGCAATTAAGTTAATTAACAAATATTTTAAGGAGGGATTGTCATGATAGTTGCAGAGAGAAAAATGCAGACACTGGATTACTTGGATAAATTTGGAACAGAAATGCAAGATGGTCGTTTGACGGAGCCTTCTGATGGGAAAATCTATAAGTTGAGAGAGGCAATACTTGCTTCGAAAAAGCTTGGAAGACCGTTAACAAAAGAAGAGATGGAAAAATTCGAAGTATAGTAAAAAAGTAGGATAAGTAAGATGTTTCTTAATGAAATAAAAATTCCCCACCTCAATCTTACAAAAGTGTAATTTTTCTGTAATGAAAATGAATAGCACCATTCTAAGTTCTATGATAAAGTATCTCCTGCAAGAACGAAATACGCTTGACCGACAGGCGTTGTATATAGGAGGAGAATCATGGAAAAAACGATCTTGAAAACAGATAATGTTCAAAAGTATTACGGAAATAAAGGAGTTGTCACAAAGGCGATTGACAACATTTCCTTTGAAATAGGGGCTCCCGCAATCCCACTGGCTTTAGACGGTGGGTTAAGGTAGTCCAAAGTGTTTTTTCATGTTATACTTATGCTATGGGAACATGGAAATCTAAAAACAGACATAAATATTTGTTACAGCATCACGTAATATTTGTATGCAAATACAGAAAGAAACTACTTGCGTCAAAACAGATATCAGATGATATAAAACAATTCTCTTATGAGATATGCCAAAGACATAACGTAATTATCAGATATATGGAGACGGACAAAGACCATATACATTATATGATAGAAACAGAGCCGGTAATGTCCATTAGTAAAATTGTAAATTTAATGAAAAGCTACACAACATATCATATCTGGGAAAGATAACCGAATTATTTGCGAAAACATTTTTGGAAAGAACGTGCTTTTTGGACGGACGGATATTTTGCCTGCAGCGTAGGAAATGTTTCACAGGAAATGTTGAGAAAATACATAGAAAACCAAGGGTAGGAAGGTGGTGACAGTAGATGTTAAAAGCATATAAATACAGGATATATCCAAACATGGAACAACAAATACAGATTGCAAAAACATTTGGCTGTTGCCGTTTTGTTTATAATCAGACACTTGCATATCGAAAAGAACAA
>JAQXLK010000384.1 GCA_029012085.1 Clostridiales bacterium | reverse complement strand
TATGGCACATTATTGCTATCTCTTAGAATATCATTATCTGTATAATTATTATTCCCACAACCTATTAGTAGGGGAGATGCAAGAACAAAATTAATACGATAATATACTTTCTTTTTTATCTTTTCTTCCATTTCCATATTCATCCCTCACTTACCCTTTTAAAGAATATTTTTGCATTACAAATATGCTCATAAGTACTTCAGACCACAATTCTAATATCATATTATTAGCGTTTTTCTTATAATTTTTTTCTAAATATACAATTTCATCGCTAGCATCATCTGCTAGGTTTTTAATTTTTTCATAACTCAACTTATCATTTTCAGATATTTTATCTAAAATATTTTTCTTAATTTTTTGCTTTTCCTTTTCCCTTTTAATAGAATTTATTCTGCCAACAAAATTTGAAAAAGCCTCTATTTTATCAGTTGTGTCTATACTTTCCTTTAACATTAATGTAACTCTTCCTAATGTTGAAGCTGTAATATCAACTTTATCAAATTTCTTTAATGTACTCTTTTTTAGCTTTTCACAAATACTATTAATAATAACTTTATTAATTATAGGTTTTATCAAGTTAAACTCAATAGGATTTTTTTTATCAGTCTTATTTTCAACTAATAATAACTTATATGGCATATTATCAAGAGTTATAATTTTTATATTTCCATATCCCTCTAAATTTCTTTCGCCAACAAACTCTTTATTAATAACAGCATCTTCTGCCAATTTAAATACAAAGGTACTTCCAGCCTCAATTCCAGCTATTGGTGCTTTTCTTAAATTCCACATTGATTGATATCCATAAATAATCTTTGTTTGTAATAAAGAATAATAGTCATCACTTATTTGGTCTATTTTTATTCCTAATTGCTTTGCTATTATATCTGCAACCTCTTCATAATAATTAGTGTAGTTTCCATTATTAATAAATATTCCGTCTGATATAAAGCTCACTGCGATAGTATTGCCCTTTGATGCCTTGAATACCTTTTTATTAAATTTGCTACTTTCTATCTTTTCAAGTATACATCTACCATATTGAGCACTTTTTGATTTACCAAATCTTATTTCATAGTTAAGTAAATCTTCTATAGTCTTTATATATTTACCTGGAAGGATTATACTTCCACTAAATTTTTGATTTTCACTTATAACCTCCAAAGCATAAAGTATTCCCTTTTTTCCACTTTCCGACTTATTTCTATGACTATGATGATAAACTATATCCTTTTCTACCTGTGCTATATCAAACGTATTATTTCCAAAATCCGCAATGAATTTTCCTTTTAATTTTTTAGGTTGGTTTCCATTGTCAGCAACATAATCTTTACCATCATCCTTTTGAGGTTTTGCTTCAATATTTACTAATTTTTTTGTTTTCTTCAACTGGTTTATAAATAATGGTGCTGGATAATATTTCTTCTCATTTTTACATAAAGTTAAATCCGTATATATTGCTTTTCCTCTTAAAAATAAGTCTTTAAATTCTTCACTTTCAGCACTAGCTTTACCATTTTTATATATATAATTATTAGCTAATAATCCTAATACACTTTGTCCACTAATATAATTCTCTGTTTTGTTATTTGTTCTATTACTCATCATTAATGGTTCAATATTTTTAATTGTATATTCTATTTTATATAATTCATCACTCTTTATTGAAGCTGACTTCTTATCTTCCTCAAAGGAACAACTTACCTTTCCAAGACCTCTATTTCTTTTTAATCCGATATTTCTTAATGCCTTTGCTAAAATTTTAATATCCTCTTCTTTAATTGCATTATCATCAAAAAATACATTTGCTTCAAATACAAGGGGTTTGTTATTTATGGGTGAATACTTATTAACTACTCTTGTATATCTTAAGCTTAAATCTTTAGCTACACCATTTTCTTCTATCTTAGTCTGAGACTTCACATTGGTATAACAACCTAATAAATTTTCAACACTAAGATTAGTATTAAGTATTTCAGATTTTTTAGCATTCTCTAATTCTTCTTTTATTTCTTCATAATTTTCAGGATATGCATTTTCAATTGTAATTCCCTTAACCCCAGAATTACCTCTTGTTCCAAACATTTTTTCTATATCTACCTTATTAAAAATAGAATGTAATGTTGTTTCTGCAGCCTCTCTTAAATCTCCTTTAATTCTTCTTGCTGGAATAAAAGGTAGGCCAAACTTATCATAACATACATCACTGTCTATTACTCCTGCAAATGAATAGCCTGAACCAATACACAAATCAGATTCTAATTTTATTTTTAAAGTTCCTCTTTTCCTCATACTTTTATACACCCCTTTTCATATCTACTTATCCTTTTTATTTTCACCATAATCTTTAAACCATAAATCATACATAATAACCACATCATAAATAATACTTCTTTTTTTAGAGTTATCCATATTTTCTAGGTATTCAAAGTCTTCTTTCATATTTTCCCTTTTTTCTTTTTTCATATGTGCCCTTATCCTACTTAACTCTAACTCTAATGAAACAGAACTCTTCTTTGCACATTCTGCAAGAGACTTAACATTACTTCTACCAAATTCCTTTAAAATTTTAACTACTCTTTCAACATCATCTAAATCAACATACTTATCATCACCATCTATAATTTTCTTTTTATCATTATCATCAATTCTTATTACCCAAGGCTTACTTATAATTTCGCCTATTTCTAAATCCCTTATATCCTCTAATGAAGTTCCTATTGCACCTTGGCAATAATGAAAATCTAAATAACATACATTGTCTATTTTATATCTCTTCATTTTTGTCTTTCCACTTTCACAACATTCCTCAGCTATACGATAAGCTTCTGAATATGGTGAATGACTATGAAATATTGAAATTCCTGCACAGGAACTATCTTCTTTTGGTAAACCTTTCAAATATATTTTAGCAACCTCAAAAGCATCTCTAGCATCACAAATAAATGTCACTTCATCCCCTGCTGATACTATATAACGACGTTTTTTACTAGTTCCATGCTTTACATTTAAATAATCATCTATTTCCTCTAATCTATCTTTAATATAATTTTTTTCAATTTTACTAGAAAGATCTCTTAAACTCTTTATACATTTCTCATAACTCTTATCATCTTTAATACAATTTTGAACCTTTGCACCCATACCGTTTCCATCAATATAAATGCAAGCGAGCATACTTTCTTCTCCTCTCTTCCAAACTATTTCATCTAAAACCTTTTCATCTATTTTTTTATTTTTTACTTCCTCAAATTTTTCATACTTTGCATTACTTTCCCTAGATACTTTTGTTTTTGCCTCCTTAGAATATTCTACTAAAGGCATTGATGTCACAGGATCAACTTGAGTAATTGGAAGCGAAGCATAGAGCATAGTAGGATTAACTATAGCTTCATTCTTTCTATGTTTATCATAAAGTCTCTTTCTATCCTCTTTAAAATTTTCAAAATCAATATTTTCTATGTATGTACATATAACTTTTAATGTTCCTGTCTTAATCATTACTTCTTTAGTAAATTTATATGTTAAATCTTTACATACATCTTTATTCTTAAAAAGTACTAAAAAATTTCCTCCACCATTATAAATAACCTCACCTATATACCCTTCCTCAATATGTTTTTTAAACCTATCTATAGTAAAATCTTTTTTTAAATCATGAAATATTCCTTTTCCATTAATTTCGTTTCCAGCTATCTCATACAAATCATTATAACAATCTGAAATTATATGAGTTCCACCGATAATTTCCTTTATATGTGTACTACGATATATGAAATCCTGTTTACTTCTAATATCATACATTGCTAAAACATAATCATTTTCCATTTTCCCATCCCCTTCTATAACATATCTAAAAATTTTTTTAATTTCTTAATATAAATATTATATCATAATCCATTTACTATATTTTATTTATTATATTAACATAATGTAAACTTTTACAACTTTTACTACTATAATTAATCTGAAAATTAGGACATAAAATAAACCCAAATTATTAAACTATTTTGTTTAATAATTTGAGTTTACTTATTTCTACTTCCTTTAAGTTTAGAGGTAAATGTTTTAATATTCAGAAGTAACAATCCCTTAAAACAGGTCAATACTTATTCCTACAACGAATATTGGAGAAATAGAAAGCAAGGCGGACACAATGGTGACAATCCTTTAAACAAGTCAATTTCTACCTACCTATGAATGAGATAATATTCGATGGAAGGCTAACGTGACAATCCCTTAAACAGGTCAATACCTATTTCTACGAATAGATGTAAGTTGTATTTCAGAGCTAAATAGTTCCTTTTGATTAGTAATATTCAATTTATTTATTAATACATCAGAATTTTAATAACAATATTGATTATCTCGCATACTTTTTTAACACCTCTTGTCTAAGTTGTTCTGAACTTTTTTCACCCCTACTGACTTTCAAAAGTTCGTTAATAAAATCTTTGCTTAAATACATATTTTCAATAGCCATAGTTGCAACTACATCTTTAACTTTTCTTGAATCCTTAGTATTTTCTACAATCATATCCAAACACCACCTTTCTACAATTTCTGTGTTACACGAATCATTTCTGTTGCATTGTCTGATAACTTCCATTTACCACGAGTTACCATACTGATATATCCAGCCTCTTTAAGT
>JAQXLK010000383.1 GCA_029012085.1 Clostridiales bacterium | reverse complement strand
ATGTTGGATTCTTATCCAATCACTGAATATTATGGATTTACAGAAGATGAAGTAAGAGAGCTTTGCAGGGAATATGATATGGATTTTGAATCAGCTAAGGCATGGTACAATGGATATCTGATTGATGGGAAGCATATGTATAATCCTAATTCGGTTGCTCAATCCATGATGGATAGAGATTTTGATTCCTATTGGAAGAATACATCATCCTTTGCCTCCATTAACACATTTATTACCATGAATTATGCTGGATTAAAAGATGATGTTATGACCATGCTTGCCGGTGGAAAAGTTATGGTTGATCCCCGGTCCTTTCAGAACGATTTGTCAGAGATTCATTCAAAAGATGATGCACTGACCGCATTGATTCACTTGGGATATCTGGGATATGATACAGAGATGCTAAGTGCCTATATTCCGAATTATGAGGTTGCTGAGGCATTTCAGCTGGCACTAAAGACAGGTGAGTGGAGTGAAATCTCACGGGCAATCTCAAGATGTGATGAATTACTTATGGCAACCATCAATAAAAATGCAGACAAAGTAGCTGAAATTATTGAACAGGCCCACGACACTTATACATCGGTGCTAAAATACAATGACGAAAACTCCCTAAGCTGTGTTCTTACCATGGCATACTTCACTGCCCCGGCATATTATGACATTATTCGTGAGCACCCTGCCGGTAAAGGGTATGCAGACTTTATATTCAAACCAAGAGCCAATGCGGGCTGGAGACCGGCAATGGTGGTGGAACTTAAGTACAATCAGTCCGCAGATACTGCAATTAAGCAAATCAAGGAAAAGAGATATCAGGGAGCGTTATCAGGGTATGGTGATAAGATTCTTCTGGTTGGAATTAACTATGAAGCAGAAGGGGAAGATAAGAAGAAACATACATGCATCATAGAGGAATGGAAGGAATAAGAGCTTATAGAGGACATTATGAAGGGGGCTGCCGCTTCACGAATTTTTATTCGTTAAAGTGACAGCCCCTTGTTACTTAATGTTTTTACTTTTTGATTTTGATTTTCTTTACTTTACTATATTTGCTATAGACTTTTTTTCCAGAAGCATTCTTTTTAAATGCACGTACTTTTATGTAGTATATCTTATTCTTACGCAATTTACTTATTGTCTTACTGGTTCCTTTAAAGTTTACTTTTTTAACGGATTTTTTAAAGTTTCTATTCGTACTGTATACTAATTGATAACCATCAGCTCCGGCTATTTTCTTCTTTAGGACAATCTTAACTTTGCTTCCTTTTTTATTGGTAATAGATTTGATAACAGGTATTCTGGATTTTGCTTTTTGGGAGGAAGGAGAATCCTCGTCATCGTCGTCATCCTCATCCCAATCTTCGTCATCCCAGTCCTCATCCTCGTCATCGTCGTCATCATCACTTTCAGTTGTTGTTGCCGTTTCCGTTGTGGTTTGAGTAGATTTTTCAGTTGTCGTTGCCGTTTCCGTTGTGGCTTGAGTCGTTTTCTTTTTGGTATCGTCCCAATCCTCGTCTTCATCTTCATCAATTTGGGTTGTTACCTGAGTCGTTTTCTCGGTTGTCGTTGCTTTTTCTGTTGAAGCTTCTTCCTTATCTTTGTTTGTTAGAACAAGCTGTTTTTCTTCTGAACCAACAGAATAGGTTAATGTGCCATTCTCGATTCCTTTGATTGACAGATTATTGCCTTCACATATGATGGTCTCGTCCGTACCTTTGATATTATTCTTTCTAATAGCATTGTTCAATACATAATACCAATAGCTGTCATAATAATACATACGGTTGCGTACATTATGTACATACCAATCTGTATAATCGGTTGAAGTGGAAATGGTTTTTGAAACTTCATCTGTATAATTGGACTCTCGTGACCATGTATGTAAATGATTCAGTGTACTTCTGTATTCCTCATCATTCCGCATTAGGAAATAGTGATGGGCTCCGGAGCAGGCACCGGTATCATCCCAGGTAGGGTCTACGTGATACCATTTTCCATCAATCTTTACGGCTACCCAGGCATGGCCTCCGCCGGATACAGGTTGGCAGGGAATGTCAAATTCCTTCAAAAAGAGGATTAAGAGTCTGGCATAACTCTCGCATACTCCGTACCCCTGCATAAGAGCAGGAACTGCCAAATGCTCCTTCAAAGTATTTGCGTCCTTATAGTAAATTTTTTCATCAATATATTCGTGAATCCATAACAGTTTATCCAAATCGGTCATCTTATCATCGAAAGTAGATTTCATTTCTGCAATGACTTCGTGTATGTATGCATAGCGTTTCGCAAAGTTGGTATCTTCTGTTTCCCCGAGATGAAATTTTCGAAGAAAGATTTGATCAACCTTCGTGCCGAGATATTCCATTTCGTCAATTTCCATTAATTGATAATTTTCGTAACACTGATATGCAAGAAAACCCTCATTCGCTCTTACTTCATTGATAATATCATGGCAGGTCATATAAGGAAGATTCAAATCCGTGATATCCTGCACACTATGGTCTCCTGTCTCATATAAGCGCAGACACAACTGCCGAAACTGCTCCTCTGGAGTTAGGGTTGTGGCTGCATTGCTTACGGATGAAAAACATGTTAATACCATGCAAACCAACAATATCCCTGACAAAATCCGTTTTCTGAAATTCCATTTGTTCCTTTTCATAATATTCTCCTCCCCATATACCCAATAAAAAGATGTTGTAAGCAACTATTATTTTTATTTTATCATGAATATAGGAGTGCAACAACTGTATATTTGTTTTTGTAGAGCGATTTTATCGAATTTGGAGCTGTGCATTGATAACGAGTGGACAGTAACATTTTATTGAGCCAGAGGAATAGAAATAAAAAATGATATTGAATTGTGACAATATTCTATAGTATTATAGCTATATATTTTTGTATAGTTTCAGAATGTTTATTTATTAAGGAAGAGAATACAGGGGGAGCAATAAAATTATGAGGAAAAGAAGCGTATTTTGGAAAAGAATACTGCCGGTTTTTATGGTGGGAGTACTGTCATTTACCAGTGTTCCGGCCAACATCAGGAGTAAGTTGACTGGTAGTGAGGCGATGAATATGTCTACGGTGAGTGCGACCGGTGTTAATTCTGAGGAGGATTATCTTACCGTTAGCGCTTCCGGTTCTTCTGCCGGTTCCGATTACGGATTGGCAGACAGTGTGGAAGATGGCGTGATTCTGCATGCATGGAACTGGAGTTTTAAGCAGATTCAGGAGGAATTGCCGAAGATAGCTGCTGCCGGTTTTACTGCCATACAGACCTCACCGGCTCAGGCAAATAAGGATGGAAATAGTATATCAGAGAGTAATAAATGGTGGAAGTTTTATCAGCCTACGGATTTTACAATCGGAAATAAGCTTGGTACAAAAGAAGAGTTGACAGAGTTATGTGCAGAGGCGGATAAGTATGGAATCAAGATTATTGTGGATGTGGTAGCAAATCATCTTGCTAATGTTACGGGAAAAGAGGGAAATGCTGCATCAGACCGTAGTTCACAGATTCCTTCCTGGATTAGAGAGAATGACGATTTCTGGCATAGTGATAATTATAGTAAGTCTAGTGACAGTGACAGAAAACAGATGACCCGTGCACCAATCGGTATGCCGGATTTGAATACTGGGAATAAAGAGTTACAGGATTATATCATAAAATATTTAAATGACCTGCAGGATTGTGGTGTGGATGGATTCCGTTTTGATGCGGCGAAGCATATTGAGACGCCGGATGATGATAGCAGCTTTGCCAGTCAGTTCTGGGAAAGGGTTGCAAGAAAAACCAAGGCAAAGGATCCAAATGTCTTCTTATATGGTGAAATATTGAATTCAGCAGGTCCGGGAAATTATAATGATATTAAGAAATATACGAAATACATCAAAGTGACAAATAATCTGTATGGTAATAATGTTCAGAGTTCTGTTGACAAATGGGATGCCAGTAAAGCAAAGGATTTAACCGGCCGTAATTCCAGTGGTACGAACATATTTGGAAGTAATGGAAATGAATGGGTTTTATGGAATGAGTCACATGATACATTTGCTGGTGGAAAGACAGATGGGTATTCCAATGAGCAGATGGTAATGGCATGGTGTGCAGTGGCGGCGAGGTATTCTACCGCACTTTATTTTGTACGGCCATCCGGTGGTTCTGACTGGAAATCCAGTGAACTGGGCTCTCACGAAATGGCATATACAAGCAAGCGTATTGCCGCAATGAATAAATTCCATAACTATTTTGCAGGTAAAAGTGAATATGCATCCACCAGTGATAATGTTTTAGTCGTTGAGAGAAGTACATCGGGTGTTGCTTTGATTAACTATAATCAGGGCTCGAGGAAAGTCAGCATTCAGATGCATAGAATGAAAGATGGTATCTATACCGATCAGCTAACCGGCAATGTTTTTACGGTAAGTAATGGTATATTAACCGGAACCATTGGTGAAAAAGGTGTTGCTGCAATTTATAATCCGGTGCCGCCAGTGGGAACACAGTTGACAGATAACAAAGCAATTTATAAGGTAACGGATAACAACAACAATGTTCCGGTTGTAGCATATGTGAAAGCAGCAGACCCGTCTGCTAAGCAGGTTACCGTTCCGGCTACTGTTACAATTGATGGTGTTACTTATAAGGTGACTGCTATTGCAAAGAATGCATTTAAAAATAATAAAAAAATTACAAAGATTGTGATTGGAAATAATATAGTGACAATCGGAGCAGGTGCTTTTTTAGGCTGTACGAAACTGAAAAAGATAGTAATAGGAAAGAATGTGACCACCATTGGAACCAAAGCATTTTATAAATGTACAAAGTTAAAAAGTATTATCATTCCTGCAAAGGTGAAGAATATTGGAAAGAGTGCATTTTTCGGATGTAAGAATCTAAGAAAGATTACAATTAATACAAAGCTTTTAACAAAGAAGAGTGTGGGTAAGAATGCTTTTAAGGGTATTCATGCTAAGGCGGGGATTAAGGTTCCTAAGAATAAACATAAAGCTTATAAGAAGCTTCTATTAAATAAGGGTGTAGGCCCTAAAGGAAAAATTACAAAAAAGGCAAAATGAAGATTAGGAAAAGAATAGAAGAAGTGGGCAGTTGGCTGTATGGCTGACTGCCCACTTTTTGCGAATATATGCGAAAAATGTCGAAAAATAGATGTTCCATGATTATTAAAAGAAGGAATGTAATATTGTTGTTAAAAGAACGTAAAAAAAGAATATAAAATTAAAAAAATTGATATTGAAGAGAAAGTTCATATGAATTATTATGGAGTGTGAAATTTTATATTAAGGTAGAGCATATTGTACGTAATTAACATGGAGAGGAGGAATGGCTGTTTTTAAAGAAAGAATAGCATAAGAGGACTCGAACGTGCAATGAGCAAAACGTTCATATTAGAAACAATAGTTTAAGAAAAGGAGAAGGAGTAAGTAATATCATGAAAGTAAAGAAAATACTCTTTAAACGAATACTACCATTTTTTATGGTAGCTTTGATGACATTTACCAGCGTTCCTGCCAATATCATTAGTAAAGTGACCGGCAGTGATGTGGCGGATATGTCTACAGTTAGTGCAGCTCAGGATTATGGATTAGCTGACAGTGTGAAGGATGGAGTAATTCTTCATGCTTGGAACTGGAGTTTTAAGCAGATTAAGGAAGAATTGCCACAAATTGCAGAAGCCGGATTTACGACAATACAGACATCGCCGGCTCAGCCAAACAAAGATGGAAATGATGTACCAGGTACAGGTGCATGGTGGAAGTTCTATCAGCCGACCGATTTTACAATTGGCAACAAACTTGGTTCCAAGGATGATCTTACAGCGTTGTGTGCAGAAGCAGACAAATATGGAATTAAGATTATTGTGGACGTGGTAGCAAACCATTTGGCAAACGTATCAGGAGACAAAGGTAATGATTCAAGTGACCGTAGTACGCAGATTCCTGATTGGATTAGAAATAATAATGATTTTTGGCATAGTGATAAGTATAGCGGTTCTAGCGATGGTGATCGATATCAGATGACTCGTGGACCAATTGGTATGCCAGATTTAAATACAGGAAACGAAGAGTTACAGGATTATATTGTAAAATATTTAAATGATTTACAAGATTGTGGTGTGGATGGATTCCGTTTCGATGCAGCGAAACATATTGAGACACCTTCAGATGGTAATTTTGCAAGTCAATTCTGGGCAAAGGTTGCAAGTAAGACAAAAGCAAAGGATCCAAATGTGTTTTTATATGGTGAGATTTTGAATACGGCAGGTCCGGGTCATTATAACGATGTTAAGAAGTATACACCATATATCAGAGTTACCAATAATCTATATGGTCATACCGTTCAGAGTTCTGTTCGGGACTGGAAGGCTGATTATGTTAAGACATTAAGTGGTTATGATTCAAACGGTAATAACATTTTTGGAAATGACGGAAATGAATGGGTTCTTTGGAATGAGTCTCATGATACATATGCAGGTGAATATGGTGATAAGACGAATGGTTATACTGACGAACAGATGACAATGGCATGGTGTGCCGTTGCAGCAAGATATCCTGCAGCATTATATTATGTTCGCCCTACAAGTATGAGTAGTGCTCTTGGTGCCCATAAAACAACATATCAGGATAAGCGTATCGCTGAAATGAATAAATTCCATAATTATTTTGCGGGACAGAATGAATATGCGTCAACAAGTGATAATGTCCTTGTTGTTGAGAGAGGTACAACAGGTGTTGCCCTTATAAATTATAATAAGGGTTCAAAGTCAGTTAGTATCAAGATGAACAAATTAGTGGATGGAACCTATAAAGATCAGGTGTCCGGTAATACATTTACAGTAAGTGGTGGTACATTAACCGGAACAATTGGTGATGGTGGTGTTGCGGCAATTTATAATGCAGTACCGATTAATACAGAGAAGGTAGATGCAACCTCTACAACAGGTTCTACTACATTTGCAACATCAACATTAGAAGTAAAATTAGTAGCTAAGAATGTTACAAATCCAACTTACTCTACTACGGAAGGTAAAAGTGGTTCTTATGCAGATGGAGACACCATTACAGTTGGTGCTTCTTTAGCAGAAGGAGAATCGGTTACTGTTACTGTGAAGGGAACAGGAGAATCATCAGGAGAAGTTAAGAAGGAAGTGAAATTTACAAAACAGGCAAAACCTTCTTATTGGAAATATATTGATGGAAGTCGTGATGTTTATATTCTGAAGCCTTCCGGATGGAAATCAGATATTAATTGTTATGCATATGTAGATAAGAATACAAACAATGGAAAATGGCCGGGTGTTGCAATGACGAAACTCGGAGAAGATGTATATGCATATGACATTCCAGATGGTTGGACTAGTGCAAGTATATTGTTCAATGATGGTGAAAGTAGTAACCAGTATCCTGCTTCTGAGCAGCCTGGACTTGAATGGAAAACCGGGACTTCCATGGCGTTCATAGATGGAGAATGGACTAAGGTTGAGACAACAACAGAGAAAGGAACTGTCACTGTAAAGTACGTAGATGAAGCAGGTAAGGAAATAAAGACTGCAACTACAATGCAGGGAGATGTTGGCTCTTCTTATACGACAACTGCTGCAACCATCAGTGGTTATACATTGAAGACAACTCCAACTAATGCAACAGGTAAATATACAGCTACAGCTATCACTGTAACCTATGTTTATTCAAAGGACGCAGATGACGATACACCAAAGGTAACATCTGATTTTGCAGATGGTTCTGCCTTTGAAACAGAGAATAAAGAAATTACATTAAAACTCGACAATGCGGAAAAAGGTACATATTGTGTAGATAATGGTCCGGTAAAAGAGTTTACCGGTTCCACAAAAGTAGTAATCGGTCAAGGTAAGATTGCAGATACGAATGTAACAGTAAAAGCAACAGCCACAAAGGGTACTACCACAAAGGAATATACATTTACATATAAGAAAAACTTTAAGGATACAATTAATGAAGTAACGGCCGTTCCGAATGCAGTTAAGGCTTCCAGTGAGTCTTTGAATACTTCGTTAGCAGCTTCAGGTACACTTGCAAGCAAATATTATGCAACGAATCCGAAGGGAAATGGTAAGAGTGCAACTATCACTATTGATGGTAGTTTCAGTGATTGGTCAGAAGATATGCTGATTGCACAGGGAGCAGCATGGGATGTTGCAAACCACTATAAGGGTGGTCATGAAAACTGCGTGCTTGATACATATTCCTTATATGGCGCATGGGATGATGAGAATCTTTATGTTGCATGGCAGATGGTAAATACAACAGATACATGGGCTCGCTCAGGGGATGGACCTCTTAGTGATGGAGGACGTGTCCTTGACGTTCCATTAATTCTTGCGCTGAGTCTTGATGAAAACAGTACATCAATGAGTAATAAGAATACAAGCGGTGGATCAATCTGGGGTAAACAGATGGGGCTTACATTTGAAACACATGTAGACAGATTACTTTATATGAGTGGTAAACCGGGACTTGGAAAACCATCGATGTTCAAAGCAGTAGACAGTGAAGGTAATACAGACTATGAAGACGGATGTGTTGGTTTCGCAGATGGTGGAATCGAATACAAGATGGCAACGGGGAATATCTCAAGTAAAATAATGGGACTCAATAATTCATCTGATACGAGTGATGTCTTTAATAATGAAGCGGATTGGGTAGATTATAAGACATTTGCAGGTTCAAGTGGAACACATGATACGCAATATGATTCATTTTATGAGATTAAGATTCCATTAGCAACATTAGGAATTACAAAATCTGATATTGAATCTAAAGGTATTGGTGCTATGCTGGTTGCAACCCGTGGTGAGTCTGGCCTGGACTGTATTCCATTTGATGCAACGATGCTTGATAATGCAAAGGGAGATTATACATCAGATCCTAGTACATCACATGAGAAAGATGACGAAGATGTTATTACGGTGCCTTTGGCAAGAATTGGTAGCGGAATAACACCGACACCGACACCAACACCGACACCAACACCTGATGAGTTGAAATTAAACTTTGGTGCAGATCGTTCTTCACCACAGTTGACATCAACAGCATTAACATTAAGTGCTAAAGCAAC
>JAQXLK010000382.1 GCA_029012085.1 Clostridiales bacterium | reverse complement strand
CACACTGTGGGAATATGGCCTATGGCAGCAGGCGGAGTCCCTTTTAACAGCTGTGAATTCCAGTCCAAGGGCGATGTAATTACAGATCTTGTTGAAGACATGGCTGCAGATGCCACAGTATTATATATACAACACATATTTAATGTTTACTTATGCGACGTCGCATATTAAAATTTCCAATGTATTACAATAGGTGGCAAATCATTCTTATGTTGCTTATTTTCGCATCGCCCAACTTCTATATAGTCAACCAGCTTATCCATGATACTTCTATCCAACTTTTGTATATTGCGGTATTCTTCCAAAATGTCTTTTTTAGACCGGTTACACTGAAGCTGTTGTTCAATTAAAAGAAGCTGTTGTTTCGCTTCATCAATACGATTTTGATAAACAACAATATCATCATTAAAGGAAGCCTTAAATTCAAAGTATTCTACTTCTGAAATAATTCCTCTTGCTTTATCAATATACATATTTTGAATTGCTTTCTTTAAATCACTAATTTTACTCTGATATATATTGCATTCTTTTTGCAATTCTTTTCTCTTAGACTCAATATTTCGGCTCAATGTAATTCTTGCTTCTGCAGATGTTTCATCAAAATATTTACCAATTATATTATTTAGTTCAAGAAGGACTGCTCTTTCCAAAAAACGTTGCGCTATGAATGCACCCCGGCAGGAAGAATTGCTATAATGCATGGATGTGCATTTTAGGTAATGATATTCTCTGGATTTACAGGATGCCATAGTATAACCACAATACATACATCTTACCTTACCGGCAAATGTGCCAAGTTGTCCATTGCACATTGGCTTGGAACGCTCTTTCATCCGTTGCTGTACTTTGTCCCATAATTCTCTGCTAATAATTGGATCGTGTGTTCCCTGTACGATAATCCATCTTTCCCTAGGCACCGGTTTACTATGTTTTGATTTATAAGAACGATTTTCGTATTTGCCCTGAACCATATTTCCAATGTACATTTCATTAGAAAGCATGTCAGTAATAGCAAAATACTTCCAAAGGGTTCCATATTTTTTTGTTGTTCCCTTATACCTTAATCCTTTTTGCCTTTTGTATTCTGTCGGATTCGGAATTCCTCTGTCATTTAGCAGTCTGGCGATTGCAGTACGTCCCATACCGGATGCATATAAACTAAAAACTTCCTGTACAACTACAGCGGCTTCAGGATCAATAATCAGATGTCCTTTTTGCTCAGGATCTTTCATGTATCCATATAAAGCAAAAGAGCCTATATGCATTCCCTTTTTTCGGTGATCTGTTAAAACTGTCTTGATATTATCAGAAAGGTCTTCCAGATACCATTCATTAACAAGCCCATTAATCTGACGAGATTTTTTGTTTCCTTTATTGGCTGTATCTGCATTATCCGCATACCCTACAAAACGGATGCCCCATTCTATAAATTGTCCGTGGATGATTTTTTCGACCATTTCCAATTCTCTGGTAAATCTTGCCTGAGATTTACATAGAACAATATTGAATTTTCTTGCTTCTGCATCCTTCAGAAGCTGGTTAAATGCCGGTCTGCTTCTATCGCTCCCTCGGTAATCATCATCACTGTAAATATTATAAATATCCCAGCCTTGATTCATGGCATAAGTAATCAGCATACTTTTCTGATTTTGGATTGACCTGCTCTCGTCCTCCTTACTCAGTTTGTCTCTATCTTCCTCAGACAGACGGTTATAAATTGCTACTATATTCTCCATCATTGTCCCCTTGATAAAACAAACCAATATCCAAGGTTTATTATAAACCTGAAACACTGGTCTGTAAAATGTCATTTTCACATAAACAATTGAAACTTTCTTCTTTTTCATTAATGAGCTGTGTCCAAAGTTCTGTGAATGCCTCTGATAGTTCCTCCGTATTATGAACAAAAACACTTCTACAGGCATTATCAGTTACATTTTCCATGTTTGATTCCTCCTGTCTTTTGTATAATTTTATGTGATATTATGCTTGTATTATTCAGTATTAATCCCCTTAAAGTGATGGACATACCGAAAGGGGGGAGAAGTATGTCCTTTCACAATGATTTTACAGTGATGAACTATATCCACCACTTTAAGAAGATTAATCATGATATGCCGGCGGCTGTTGGTCAGCTCCACAGGTTACCCTCACATATGCATTTCACAATATGCTACTCTACCTCTCCCATTTCTATGGGCAGACTCCTCTGGTGTGTATCATTATCACTGATATGCCCATCATTGCTCTTGCTCCTCACCACGGATCAATACTCACAGAACAGTATTCGCTCCCCATAAAGGCGTTTCGTTGGATCATTGCGTAACCACTGTGTAAGCTCCTGACATATCAGACGTTACCGGACTTTATGTACTTCTTATGCTTCCTTCTCTTTTGAGCGTCATCACATTACAAGCATTTTTTCAATGTTCTTCGTGATATGCAATATAAAAATCGATTTATATAATAATTGGATCTTTTGCTCAACGCTCATTTTGAGGGCGTTGCCTCTCCGAATTATTACCTTGACTGATATTTTCACTAACAATCTGTTTATTTGATTCTAGCTTGTCTAAAATAGATTCCTTGGGCTGCGGAAGCTCTATGCGCTTATTT
>JAQXLK010000381.1 GCA_029012085.1 Clostridiales bacterium | reverse complement strand
CGAAGCATCATTTCCTTTGCCGAATTTCCGTGTCCTGTACTTAAGCTTCCATCGTGCCCTGTAAGCATCGAATTACACATATCCATTGCTGCTGCATCTCTTACCTCCCCCACAATAATTCTTGTTGGACGCATTCGGAGTGCTGCCTTTATAAGCTCTGCCATGGGAATCGCATTTTCACCCTCCACATTGGCATTTCTTGTTTCCAGTCTCACCAGATTTGATATACCATTAAGCTGCAATTCTGCGGAATCCTCTATGGTAATGACCCGGTCTTCTTTTTGAATATAGTTACTTAATACATTTAAAAATGTTGTTTTTCCACTGCCGGTTCCTCCACTGATAAATATGTTGTACCTTGCCTTCACAAGCAGTTCTAAAAATTCTGCCGCCTCCTGCGTGATGGACTCCATCTGTATCAGCTTTTCCATTGTAAAAAATTCCTTTGGAAATTTTCGTATTGTCATAACAGCACCATTTAGTGCAACAGGCGGCAATACCACGTTCACTCTGGAACCATCCTCTAATCTGGCATCCACAATCGGTACGGTTTCATTGACAATCCGGTTACAGCCACTGACAATCTGCTGTATCACATTTCGCAGACGTTCTTCACTTTCAAAAACCTCCTCTCTTTGAGAAATCTGTCCATTCTTTTCCACAAAAATGGAATCTTTCCCATTAATCATAATTTCTGAAATTTCCTCATCCTCTAAAAGCTCTGATAGTACATCTAATCCCCTAAAAGAGTGCAATAATTCTTTTTTCAATCTCTGTTTTTCTGCCACAGAAAGATAAATATTACTATCTCTCTCTAACACAGCTTCTTCAACGATGCCGCTAATTTCTTCATCCGATAACCCCACAGTAATACTAAGCTTATCCATTAACTGATGAAACAGACGCATCCTCTCTATCTCAAATCGGTCTTTTCCTTTTAGTGGATCTTTTCCCTTTTCCGATCTCTTTTCTTCGCCTACCCTTTTCTCCAAATTTGTTCTTTGATTATCTTCCACACCAAAGCTCTTGTTTGCTTTCTCTAATTTCTTCTTCATTCCCCATATCCACAAAACGAAGCTTTTCCTGAATCTCATATAATCCATATGCTTCTATTAAAGCCTCGAATCTTTCCTTTTTCCGTAATGCCGGCTCTTCTTTCAAATATGGCACCACTATATAATCAAATACGAAAAGCCATGCAGGCTCCTGTAAAATTCCAGTACCAATATCAAATACCACGCCACCGTAACCATTGTATTCCTGCATAACATGAACCATCCATTCCCAGTCTTCTTTGCACAACATTTTGCTGTCAAATGGAGAAAATGCAGATGAAATAACACCTTCACATCCTTCTATAATGTCAAAAAGCTGTTCCTTTTTACGCTCCCTGACATAATATAAAAACGCATCCCCTGTCTCTTCCGGATTCTCTTTCCCGCACTGCTGCCCCATACAGCCATAATCCTCCATTCCAATATAAATCCATCTGCATTCTGCCTTTTGCACAATTTCCAGTGCCAGACTGGTTTTTCCGCATCTTCCAACCGGAGAATAGATTGCAGTAATCGGAATAACCTGTCCTATTCTCTGAACCATTCCTGCTGCCGCATCTTCTACCATCCGGCTGATTGTCTTTGCACCTGCATACCGGCTTACAGCAGCCATCCCCGCTGTTTTTCTGCCATAAATATTCTTTTCCTTCTCCTTTAACCATAAAACATAAATGTTTTCTTTCATCTTCTTTATCCTGCAAAGCAAGTCAGGATTTGATGCCAGCAATATATCAAACTGTCCGGTCTCCATATATTCCATAAGGCTGTCCATTTTTGTTACTGCTGTCACCTTATACCGGCCTTCTCCCTGACGGTTTAAAAATGCTGACAATTTCTTTGCATAATTTGCTTCCTCATCATATATACACACCTTCAAAGTTCTCACTGACACACCTTCTCTCTCAAAGTATCACGAACAAATCCACCCAATACCTACTACAAGTGCTGTTCCCACAAAAATCGGAACAGAAAAATTCATTGTCTCATGCCTTATGTAAAGACTTTTTCCCCTAAAAAGCCGTAGCAAAATTTTTCCTGTCGCTGCAATCCCACCTGCAAAAAAAGATACTATAATAATCTGTATAATATCTTCCGGAAAAAATACTGCTAATACACAAAACAGTTTAATATCGCCTGCTCCTAATCCTTTTATGATAAATAGGAAAATCAGCATTACAAATACAATCCCCATCATTCTGACGCTGGTCCATATCCCTTTTGGCCCATCCCTTACAGCCGCAAACAAAAGCCCTGCTATAAGACCTGCTGCAACGAGACGATTCTCTATCTTCCCTGTTTTTATATCCGTGTATACTGCCCTGCAAAGCATTACTCCCGCAGCGGCTATTGCTATTATCTCTATCATGTATTTCCCCCTTTCTTGATTTTTTGCCATTATAGGACACAGCCTTTTTCCTTGTCTATAACTATGACTTAGAATACATAATAAACATAAAATATACATAATTTTAAGCTGCATTCTGAAAAATGGAACATATATTTTTCTGTGTTTCATACACACTTTTGAAAATCGATACACAAATACCAAATATTTTGTCATAATTCCAAATTAAGGAATAAATAACACAATCACAGCCTATACTTAAATATAGAATATTAGTATGAACTAATTTAAACAGTACTACATTTATAGAAAGGATCAAAAAAATGCGCAAAAAAAAGAACCCGTTATCACAAACTGTAACAACAGATTCTTCTTTACGTAATGAAATGTTAAATGCCAAAAAGGAAATTGATACACTCTTATCTCATTTGAATAATCAAACCGACCCAGACCTCATAGACTGCTATGCCTACCAGCTAAAAGGTGCGTACATGCGGTATAAATTTCTTTTAAGACAAATCCGTCTTCAGACCGATTCCTCTCATAACATGGAAGAAACGGCCTGATAAAGTGTCATGCAGTAATCCATCTCACAATATTCGGACAAGGATTGCTACAACATTAAATACTCTCCATATTTACGTACTTATTGAGAGTTTCCACTACATCATTTAAATTATATGGTTTTGCGATATAATCATCCAATTCTGCCTGAAGGATACGCTCCTTATCCCCAAACATTGCACGGGCAGTCACAGCAATAATTGGAAGACGCTTACGATTCTCACGCGTCTCAATACTACGAATTTTCTGGGTTGCAGCCAGACCATCCATAACCGGCATCTGCACATCAAACAATGCAGCCTGATATTCCTTTTGCTTGAAAAGCTCCACTGCTTTTTCACCATTTTCTGCTATATCGTACGAATATCCTGCCATACCAAGCAGTTTTCCAATTACCTGCTGATTAACCGGCTCATCCTCTGCTACAAGAATTCTTGCCCGGCTATGACCCATAATGGAATAAATTGCCGGATTTTCCTCTTTGCTGCTTTCAACCTTAACCTCTGCTGCTTTCATTATCTTAAGAGGTATTTCTACAATAAATGTGGAACCTAATCCTTCCTTACTCTGTACGGTAATATTACCACCCATTAATTCTACAATTTGTTTTGTGATAACAAGTCCTAAACCGGTACCACCATACTTACGGGTATCCGATGCATCCACCTGAGAGAAACGAATAAATAGTTTGCTCTTATCCTCCTCTGCAATACCAATACCGGAATCCGCTACCGCTATTCGCAATATAATCTTATCTAATGTGTCATCAATACAGGCAACCTTTACCCGGACACCACCTTCAACAGTAAACTTAATCGCATTCGAAAGCAGACAATTAAGCACCTGCTGAATTCTTTGCTCATCTCCTCGAACAAGCTTTGGCATATCACTTCCAAAATTACAGTCAAGTGTCAGAGACTTACTCTTTGCAAGTGGAACCTGTGCTGCCACAGTCTCTTCAATTGCTGCCTTCACATCAAAATCCGTCTCTTTTAAGTTATACTTACCCGCCTCTAATTTAGAAATATCTAATATATCATTAATCAAACGTAACAACGTATCCGCACAATTTTTTGCTGTGGTCAAATTATCTCTATAATCCGCCTGCAAATCTTCTGCCATAAGTGTCAGTTGCAGCATTCCAAGAATTCCATTAATTGGAGTTCGAATCTCATGAGACATATTTGCCAAAAATTCTGCCTGTGTCTTATATGCTAAATTTGCATCTTTAATGGCAGCAGACAATTTGTTTTCTGTCTCCTTCTGCTCTGTAATATCAATAACAACCATGTTAATAAAATTTGCCTCGGATTTGTACATTACTGTACTGAATGTTTTATCCAATGATTCCATTGTAATTTCTACCGAAAGCAATTCTCCAAGTTTCGTCCCAGAATTATTGTAAGCCTCAAACCATGCATTAATATCCTGTAAAACCTCTACCCTGCTTTCAGAAATTACTTTATTTTGATAATCTGATACATCCAAATTAAACATTTTTCCAAAAGTCTCATTTGCATCTGTTATCATATATCCCTGATTATGTCCCGTGTTCGGATCCCGCAAAATCTGTGCCTGAGCAAAACCAATTGGCAGATTTAAAAATAGTTTTTTATACTTATCACTTTTAGTATTGGATACCTTTTCCTCTCCCTGCATAAAAAACAACATACATGCACCAATTCCTACTACCAGAATAATAATCACGACAGAGAAAATGGTAAGTGACATCTTAACATTTTCTCCTACATCTAAATTTGTCAACTTATTAAAAATAACCAAATCTCCGATAATTACTACACCTACCAGCAACAGTAACAAAATCAGATAAAACACTTTCCATTTTGTTGACTTTTTAAATTTTTCCATTTTTATAACCCCCATTCTTCGTTAATGTATTTTAATATATACTGCACCATTTTAAACCTTGTAACAGAAATTTTAACTATCTTTGTCTCTGTATTTTCTCAATTCTCATAAATGCCATGAAAATTACAATTCCTAATAACGTTGTTAAAAAGCCCTCAAATAATCCAGGGCAATGATATACCATTTTAACCTTGTATTCACCTTCTTGCAAGTCAATCCCCATAAGTCCTTCTATGATTGGATAGGGTTCCATTTTCTCACCATTTATATAAATTTTCCATCCTTCATCATACGGAATTGAAAACATAAGCACACCATCTTCTTGAACCTTGATATTGCCTTCTATCTTATTGTCACTATACTTCGTAACCTCCATAGCCTGATTTGCAAGCTTATTATAAAATGCAATGAACTGATTCTCCTGAAATTCCATCGGATAACAGTAAAGATCTCCACTCATATTTTCACCGTCATTTAACTGAAACTGAATATCTACCATCTGTCCCGCTTTCATTTTTCCTACATGAAAGGTCTGTCCCTGATACCGGTCAAAAGCTACTTCATTTCCATCAATCAAAAGAGCAATCTTATGAACATTAGAGCCCCTACAGCTCACATACAAATCCATATCTCTCGGTATCGTATAAATAAAATCTGCCTTTGCGCTTTGATTTGCCTTAGAATAGTCCGCATTAAATTCATCTCGCTTTACAACCTCCATATTAGTGCCGTAAGTCTCTAGCTGCATATCATCATAAATTGTTGTAAATACCGGTTCAATTCCCGTTAACGCACCACAAAGTTCATTTTGTACTGTAAATGGTCCGTTATCAGCCATATCAAAAGTTAAAACATCCTCATTCACCATATATGCAATCGGTAAAACATAATTATTCTTATAAACGGAAATATGTTCCTCTTTATCATATTTGTCCATTGCCACATTGATGTAATCATCATCCCGGCAATAGACATACTTAACACCTAATAACGCATTTGTAACCGGTGTTGCACCATAGTATAAATACTCATTTGCCCCAGTATAAAATCCAAGGTTGCCCATCATATCCACCAGTTCTCCCCGAACAGTAGAACCAAAAATTCCAACACTTTTTAAATTATACCACGTTGCCTCGTCCACCAAAAGAGGTTCTAAAATATCCGAACGATATAATCCATCGTCTGCTTTTTCTACTCTTTTTTTCAATGTTTCAAAGGTTTCTGTATCCCCGTAATAATATTCAGGATCTGAAGACCCTACCTGATTAAATGCAAACAGTCCATTTACTACCACTTCCACCAACGCCGCAAATAAGATTGCATATCCTGCATACTTCTTTCCCTTCGGAAGTTCTCTATACAATGCAAAAAGCACCAGATATAAAGTAAGTAATCCTCCTGTTAATATATATATTTTTGTATCGTAAGTAACCTCCGCATTATAATAGCAAAAAATGACAAACAGCATACTTAAAAGATATGCACACACTGCTATTGGAAACTTCAAATCCTCACGTTTTAAATACACCTCATAAGCCATTAACAGCAGCACGAATATATAAAGAAATGCAAATCTGTTTGGAATTCCATATTGATTGTGAAAACCATGCCAGATATAGTTTAAGAGCTGATTATTAAAACTTATTACAAACAGTACCAAAAGCATTCCATATTTTATCTTTTTTTCCAGAGAAATCTTCTTCATAAAGAAGAACATAAACGCCAGCAATATTGTAAAAATACCACAATAAAGATTCGTCCCCGCATCTGTTACCTGATTTGTCATAACCTCTGAACAGAATAAATGGGAGCGCAGGGTATCCGCAAAGAAGCCGTAAAACTCCCACTCTGGCAGTCCGAATTCTGCCGATGCAGTCGTCATAATCCCTTTATAGGCCGGTACCAGCACCACCGCAGCTAACATTGCTGTCGTAAGGGAAGCAGCTGCAAACCGCAATCCTTTAAAAAAGAAATCCTTAACGCTTTTAAAATGAAAACAAAAGAACCAAAGTACCAAAAAGATACAAATCATAAAGCTGATGTAATAATTACAAAAGAAACTGTAAAACAATGCCAGTATGTAAGTACGGCTGTCTTTTTTTGTAAACATCCGCTCCATTCCCAAAATAATAATTGGAAAAATAAATACTGCATCTAACCACATCAGATTCCAATAATATCCCACTGCAAAACTTGAAAATGCATAAAAAAGGGAAAACACAATAATTCCAGGACTTTTTACCGGTTTCTTTCCTGCGTGCATTAAAAAATAAGCAAAACACAATGCACCTAATATAATCTTTACCGAAATAATCAAATTCAGCATCATTGGTAAATGACTCTTACTGCAAAGCAGTATAACAAGGTTAAAAGGGCTGGAAAGGTAATACGACCATAAGGATAAAAAATTATTTCCAAGTCCCACATCCATTGTATACTGAAGAGAGTCTAAATGCTTAAGCTTATCCTGATATTCTGCAAAGAACGGCAGATACTGGTGTACACCATCTACCACTACAAGACATCGTCCGCCAAAAGGGCCAACTTCTCCAACATACCATGCACCTGCCATAAGCAGCAGTGCAATTACAAACGTTAACGTATATACATACTTATCTTTTAAAAATCTCCAAATCTCCCGAAGCATCATATTATTCTCCCAAATCAATCCATCATTCCGATTACTTTATTATAATCTAAATGTCCACCAAACAAGTCAAGCGCACTTCCAATAGTAACATTCAAATGCCCTTTTCCCAGGTTCTTAAGAGTCTCTATATCCTCATAAGAACCTACACCTCCTGCATAAGTAACCGGTACTCCTGCATAATTTGAAAGAATCTTTACAAGCTCCTTTTCCACACCATCTGCTTTACCCTCTACGTCCACCGCATGAATTAAAAACTCATCGGCATAACCCTCCAGCTTTTCTATCGTCTCTTTTGATACCACTTCTTCTGTAAATTTCTGCCACCGGTCTGTCACAATATAATATTGATCATCTTTCTTCCGGCAGCTTAAATCCAATACTAAATGCTCTTTTCCCACAGCCTTTACCAATGCATCTAAACGTTCGTAATTAATTCTTCCTTCAGAAAACACATAGGATGTAACAATTACATGACTCGCACCCATTTTTAAAAATCCCTCTGCATTTTCTGCAGTAATTCCGCCGCCTATCTGCAATCCTCCCGGATACTCAGCAAGTGCCTTTCTTGCCTGCTCAACATCCGCATCATAATATTTCGTTCCGGCCTTGTTTAACAAAATAATATGCCCTCCCTTAATTCCACTATTTTTATAAAGGGATGCATAAAATGCGGCATCCTGCTCTGCCACAAAATTTTCCTTTGCCTGATTCCCCGCATCTATCAGGGAACCTCCCACAATCTGTTTTACTTTACCGTTATGTATATCAATGCATGGTCGAAACTGCATACTATTATCCTACCTTATAAAACCTTAGTTAGTGCTATTGTACCATATTCCACATACAAATACAAACAAATTGCACAAAAATAAAAATAACAAAATCAATTATATTACAAAGGTTTTACTTAATGCAGTATCCAGATTTTATATCTTTGTTTTACACTATTATTGTTATGGACTATTTGTTTGATTTCAAAAAATCCATCTGCGGCAGCGCTGCGTCCGCACACCTAAAAAAATTAAATAAGACAGCGCAGAAAAGAGGAAAAAGATGTTTCAGAAAAAAAGTATTTTAAAAAGCTTTCTTTGCATTTTGTTGACATTTGTACTTTCATTATCGCCAACTTATGCAGCAAAAGCAACGGAAGTAACACCAAACTCGGGAATCACAGTTTATTTCGACAACTCCTTTACCCAATGGACTACACCAAATGTTCATTACTGGGGGACTGAAACTACCACATGGCCGGGTAAACCATTAACAGCGACAGAAGGAAAAGAAAATGTATATCAGATTACACTTCCAGAAGGAACCAATGGTTTGGTCTTTAACGATGGTGGCAATGGAAATCAGTCCACCGATGTAACAGGTTTAGAAAACAATGCCACTTATGGAGCAGTAGCAGTAGAAGGCGGTAAATTCGTTGTATTAAAAGCAAATGAAGATGGAACAATCCCTTCTGAACCAAGTACAACAGATGTAACACCAGATCAGACACAGCCAAAGCAGGTGAATGTACATGTTGGAACAACTCCGGACACCGTTTATCTTTCATTCACAACAAAGGGTAATACAAAAACCAATGACAAGTATGATAATACTCCTATTGTTATAAGGAACAATGATACAGAAATCAATGCAACCAAAGAAGAGTCCATTCGCTTTTCTTTTGTAGCCGGTTTAAAATATTTACACTCAGTAAAGATAACAGGCTTACAGCCTTCTACAGCATATGAATATACCATTGGCAGCGGTGAGTTTGCTTATACCGGCAGCTTCAAAACCATTCCGGCTTCCGGAACCAAAAATACATTTAAGTTTGGATATATTACCGACCCACAGGTAAGCAATGCAACAAATGCTAAAGCCTGCGGTGCAACATTTAATCAGTTAAATTCTATTGAAGATTTAGGTTTTGTTTATATTGCAGGTGACATAACCGATAATGCAACTACAGAGACTCAGTGGGAGCAGATATTTGATAATGGCGGTCTCTACCCATCTGCTGGACAGCAGTATCTTGGAAACCATTTACTGGCAGCAGCACAGGGTAACCATGATATTTCAACCTTATCCGGACATATTACTGCACCAAAGGAATCGGATGCAGCTGGAGATGCCGTATATTCCCTCGATTACGGTCCTGCTAAATTCATTATTTTAAATTTAGAAACAGCAAAGTCTAATGACACTGTACGGGAGAGTCAAAAGCAGTTTTTAGAGACAAAAATTGCTGAAGCAAAGACAGCAGGACAATGGACAATCGTCGGTTTCCATAAATCTATCTACACCGGTGCTTCCCATATCGTAGATAAAGATATTGTTGCAGCCAGAAAA
This sequence comes from Clostridiales bacterium, assembly GCA_029012085.1. Classification (GTDB taxonomy): domain Bacteria; phylum Bacillota; class Clostridia; order Lachnospirales; family Lachnospiraceae; genus CAG-590. Next base: position 2,597 of record JAQXLK010000381.1, on the reverse strand, counting down.
TACTGGGCACCTGTTTTAGCAGATTTGGATGTAGATATGGTATTACAGGGACATGACCACGTATATTGCAGAGGTTTCATTGAAGCAGACGGAAGCAAGGCTGATATGAAAACAGACAGTGACGGAGCTTACATAAAGAAGCAAAATGCACCATTATATATGGTAGGTGGTCATGCTGGCGGATTAAAATGGTATGCACAAAAAGAATATACTGTTGAAGATGGTGATCCATTACTTCCAAACTATACGTTCTTAGATAAAAATTCAACTGATGATAAGAGCAATGAGAAACAAGAGCAGGTATATACGGTCTTTGAAGTATCAGAACAGGCAATTACAAGTACTACTTATATGATGAAATATGATACAGAAACAGATACACTTACAACTGCTCCTTATGAATATGACAGCTTTACTTTAAAGAAAGAAGCAGTATCATCTGGGGAAGATACTCCAACAAATTCATATAGCATTACCTATGAGTTAAATGGTGGCAGTTTCACTGGAGATGTAGTAAAGAACTACGATGGCACTACAGATGTTTCATTAGCTACTCCTGTTAAAAAAGGTTATATTTTCGCAGGATGGTATACAGACAACTCTTACACCGAAAAAGTTACTTCTATTCAAAAAGGCAGCACTGGTAATATAACATTCTATGCAAAATGGGAGGAAGAGCAAAACTCACAGACGACAAACAACTCCAATACTATACCACCTGCCACAAACTCATACAGTATTACCTATGAGCTAAATGGTGGAAGCTTCACAGGAGATACCGTAAAGAATTACGATGGCACTGCTGATGTTTCATTAACTGCTCCTGTTAAAAAGGGATATACTTTTGCAGGATGGTATACGGACAGCTCTTATAAAGAAAAGGTTACTTCTATTCAAAAAGGCAGCACTGGTAATAAAACCTTCTATGCAAAATGGCAAAAAGTAAGCAAACCTTCTAAGCCAACCGTATCTTCTGTTAAAAAGAATAAAAAAGCAAACCAGATGACAGTAAAGCTTAAAAAGAAAGTCAGTGGTGCAACAGGCTACGAAGTGGTTTATGCAACAAATTCTAAATTTACAAAGGGTAAAAAAGTGGTTCGCTTTACAGGCACTTCTAAGACAATCAAAAATTTGAAAAAGGGAACCAAATATTATGTGAAGGTAAGAGCATATACACTTGACTCTACCCAGAGCAGAATATATGGAAATTATAGCAAGAAAATAACTGTAAAGTAAACAACTCCATAAAATAATTTGTTCGCAAATGCGGACTCCAAGTTACAGTACAGACGTTATCAATACACAGCTTCAGATAACGTGTGTACAGTAACGACTCCAAAAAGGACTGTGTCATGAAATTTTCCTATCTCATTTCTGTCACAGTCCTTTTTAGTTACTGTTCACCCACTTTCTAGTTCTCGCTCTGAATTTTCTTTGTTTAATTCTTCCATATCTGCTATACTTGATAGTAAAAGACAAAACTTTTTTACGGGAGGAAATCTCATGAACGAAGCCATTAAAGAAACCTTACGAAGAATTGATACCATATCCGAATCCATTGAAGACCAGGGACTCATCAGCCGGGGCAGTATGTCCTTAAAAGAAATGGTCCATTTTGACATGCTGCAGTTTCTTGCATTTTTAACTATATTTGATGATGATGTTAATAAATATGAACTTCCATTTATTTCCGATGTACTTGGTTTTCAGCTAAATGAAAAACGGCTTTATGACTTTCAACGGGAACGGACTACCGGTAGAGAATTTTTAAATACACCCCCAAGAAGTCTTACCTATTTTTTACAGGCTGACAAATCTCCTAAACATAATAAAACTGCTTCCGCCATCAAGCGAAGTGTCCTTTATGTAAAAGCCATGAAAGAGCTGGGTACTGCATACGTTGCATGTGACAACGAATGTAATACGATAGAAAGTGCCAATCTTTCTAATTATTCTTTGATGTTAGACCAATATCTGATACACCATGGAATGATTGAAGGAACCATTCGTCCGGATTTTCATTTTGATAAAAAGAATCCGGCTGCAAGTAAGGATTATACAAAGCATGTCAGTACTGATAATGAAGGAAATAACAGCTCGACTACACCACCTGCAGATTCCGAAAGCAAGGAATCACAGCTTTCTGTAGACGAGATTTTGATGGAACTTTCTGCCATGACCGGTCTTACCGGTGTAAAGCAGGACATTAACAACTTAGTGAATCTTCTTAAAGTAAAAAAAATGAGGGAAGACCGTGGTATGAAACAGCCCTCTGTCTCTTTGCACCTCGTATTTTCCGGCAATCCGGGAACCGGTAAAACTACAATTGCCAGAATGCTTGCAAAAATTTACCGAAGCCTTGGCATTTTAGAAAAAGGACATCCTGTAGAGGTCGACCGTTCCGGTCTTGTGGTAGGCTACATAGGACAGACCGCAGTCAAGACCAATGAAGTCATTGACAGTGCTTTAGGCGGTGTTTTATTTATCGATGAAGCCTATACGCTCACTGCCAACAAAGGGCCTGGTGACTTTGGACAGGAGGCAGTGGATACTCTGTTAAAGGCTATGGAAGACCACCGGGATAATCTGGTTGTCAT
>JAQXLK010000380.1 GCA_029012085.1 Clostridiales bacterium | reverse complement strand
TTTTGTGGTTCCCTGTCTGTCAGCATGGTTGTTTGGCGAAAGTATCGTGCCGGGGCTTATGGTATTTTTTGTACTTGCCTGTGTTTATGTGGGATGGATTTATGGAGTGTCGGCATGGGTTCGGAAAATGGGAGGTTTTGCCCTGAGTTCCGGTTGTGAGTGTCGAATTTGGGAAGGAATAGAAAAAGACGGTCAGGTAGATGTGTTAATGAAAATACCTGGTCCTGCCAGTGTACTTCTGGTTTTTCTGCAGGTGATGCGTCTGGTGGTCCGCCTTGCATTTTATATATGCTTAACCATAGAAGTATTGAAAGAGGGACAGGTGCCATTTATGCCCAATAATGCCAAAGAGAATTGGGCGAGCATTTGGGTGGTATTGCCTTTGCTATTGGTGGCGTTGTATGCAGCCAATATGGGAGGTGTACGAAGGAAAAAGCAAGCTGGTGACCGTTATAGGGAGCAGGAAAAAGAAAGCGGATTGCCGGCTGTATGTAGATGTGGGATAGAGAAGCAGGGTAGAATCTATGAAATGATTTTCTGGCTATTATTTATTCCACTGGTACTGGTTTTGCTGTTTGGTATCCGGGAAGTGGATGCTTCTATCTTCATACCACGGTGGAATGTTTCCTTTGCTACGTTGCTATTTCGTGGATATCTTCTGCTTCCGTTCCTGCTGCCTGTGGAAAACTATATCCTTTTGCGTCCATTTTTACAGGAGACTGGGAGGACAGGGAAAGAGCATGAGGAACGAAAACGGCATTGCGGCAGTCCGTCCTTCTTTGCAGTTATCGGGACGGTACTGCTTGTCTGTATTCTCACATTATTTATATTGGGAATTTATGGTGTGCAGGGTGCCGGACAGGAGGAAATGCTGACGGTTGCAATTATGCGGTATATACGTCTGCCCCTTGGATTTATCGAGAGAGTAGATGTACTGCTGGTGTGGTTTTTTATGATAGGCTGCTTTGTGTTAATTGGACAGACCTTGTATTTTTCGGCAATGCTGTTGGAGTTGGTATTTACCCGGGCGAGACGAATCCTGCTGCTGGCGATGCTGTTGGCGGTAGCTTTGATTATTGTGGCGTTTCTGCCGGGTTATGATGGAACGTTGTGGCTTTACCGCAGTTATGGGGCGGTTATGGATGTACCGCTTTCTGTGATTTTACCGGTGTTCGGCATACTGGTGATGCGGGTATATTCAGAAACGGAAAAAGAGAAGGAAGGGGAAGCGTAATGAGGAGCTGGAAAGAAAACAGGGAAAGAAATGGAAACAGGGAGAGAAAAGAAAAATTATGGTTTTTAAAGTTTTTTTTCTTATGTATGGCTAGTATTCTTCTTACCGGCTGTAACAGGGATATTCGGATGAGCCATGATATGAAGGATGTGGAGCAGCGGGATTATGCTACGATTTTGCTTATTACGCAAGGGGAGGAAGCCGATTATCATTTTGTGATTGGAATGGCACAGGAGAAGGTTGTAGGGGAAAAGAGTATGGTGGAGGAAGTAAGTGAGTGGGATGCAGAGAATTTAGAAGATCTTGCAAAGGAGTATGGAAATGTGAAAGGAAAGGATTTGTCCTTGGCACATTTAAAGGTGATACTGCTTGATAAAATGTGTTTTTCTGATTCCTTTGACGAAAAGGTGTGGCAGGAGAAGCTGCTTTATATGCTGGATGGGGAAGAGGAGATTGCGAAGACCTGTCCGATGTTACAGATTTTTGACTATAAAAAAGTGATTAATTTTCTGGATGAGGAGGAAGCACCGGTAGGAAACTATATTGAAAATCTGGTACGAGTAAAGGAACGGCAGGAAGTAGATGTTCCCTGGCTTAAAGATTACTTAAAAGCGATGAGGGAAAATGAGGATATGCAGGTTATGTATCTGAAAAAAGTGAGTGAGGGGTGGGAGATTTCAAAATAGTGGTAACTATTCGGAGTCGCATCTTGATGTTATTGCATAGTATTTGGCGGAACATTTTCGCACTTTTTGAATATTCTAAATATTATGGGAAATACTTTCAACTAATAATAGTAGAAAGAGGGTTTCGCGTATGAAGGGTTTAAAAATATTCAGGGACATGTTTGTGGCAATTATGGTTGGAATTATAGGCGGTCTTGCGGTAGCCGTTATTTCCTATTATCAGGAACACAAGGAGGGCGGTATCCTCCAGACGGCGTGTGCTGTAGTGAACAGTTTTGATACGGTGGCACAGGCTTATGGCGGAGAAGGACTGGTGGATGTGGAAAAAGAAGAGCTTGCAAAGGCAGGTATCAGCATAGATGAAGATGGAAATGTGTCTCTCAGGGCAGATGCAGGAAGTCTGAGCGATGAGGTAGAGGATATATTTGAGCGGATTGAAGATGGTGACGAGACGGTGCTGCAGGAGACCGGTCTTGCTGCGGCATTGGCAGGAATAAATGGAGGAGAGAATGCGGCAGTTTTAGAAAATGGGTCTGCATTTACCGGCAGTTCGAAGGAGTTCAATGGGGAAATCATTGCCATGGATGATGAAGATGGAGATGTGGCAGAGGGAGAACCTTATGATGGAATTTTACGTTTTCATGTCCGGGCAAACAGTGACTCCAAAGAGGATCAGGCACTAAAGATGGCGGTGAAAGAGGATGTGGTGACGATGCTAAGACCTCTCCTTGAAAAATGTGAAAATGTAGAGGAGAGCAAAAGTATTATTGTGGCAAATCTGCAAAACATTTATACCGTCGCTATTGATACGATTGTAGAGCAGGGATATGACTATGATGTAAAGGTGTATGTGACAGAGGAGGAATTCCCGGCAAAGACATACGGTGATCTGACATTTCCGGCAGGTGATTACCAGGCATTGCGGATAGATATCGGTGAGGCAAAGGGTCAAAACTGGTGGTGTGTTATGTTTCCACCCCTTTGTTTCATTGATGAGTCCACTGCGGTGGTTTCAGAGGAGGGAAAGGAAGCACTGAAAAGAGCCCTTACTTCGGAAGAGTATGAAGCATTGTATGATTATTACAGTGGAACCGGAGCGGACAGTGACATTACCATAGAGGGGAAAAGCTGGCTGTTGGAGCACTGGAAGGAGAAGGTGAGTGAGGAGGACTGATAGAAACATTTTCAAAATTCGTGAAAAAATAAGTGGAAACATTTTTAAAATTCGGGAAAATATAAATAAAACATTTTTGAAATTCGGGAAAAACTGAATAAAAACATTCCAAAGCTCATGGTAAATGGAGAATTGTTTTGATGCAATATTTATAACTACAACGTAAATTGTCTTCATGTGTGGATTGAATATAATACCCGATTTGTGTATAATGTGTAACGTATGAGCTAAAAAATAATGAAAAGCATAAAAGTCAGTTGAAAGGAGTTCTTATGAGTAAGCAGAATATCGCAGTCATTTTTGGAGGACAGTCTTCGGAGCACAGTGTTTCCTGCATTTCCGTACAGACTGTGGCAAAGGCAATCAACAAGGACAAATACGACGTTACATATATTGGAATTACGGAAGAGGGACAGTGGCTGTTGGCACCGTCACTGGAATCCATTGCAGACGGAAGCTGGCAGCAGTCGAAGGTGAGCGCAGTGATTTCACCGGATGCAGTAAAGCAGGAGATGATTTTATCCGGACCGGATGGATTTGATACAAAGAAAATCGATGTGATTTTCCCGGTACTTCACGGTATGTATGGAGAAGACGGAACGATTCAGGGATTATTTCAGATGTCCCATATTCCATACGTAGGATGCGGTGTGCTGGCATCGGCAGCGGGAATGGATAAGGTGTATACCAAGATTATTGTGGATGACCTTGGTGTGAAACAGGCAGAATATGTACTCGTAAGAGCATGTGATGTGGAAGCAGGTGATTTGGAACGTCAGGCTGACAGAGTGGAAGAGAAGCTTTCTTATCCGGTATTCATTAAGCCAAGTAAGGCAGGTTCTTCAAAGGGTGTGTCAAAGGCGCATAACCGTGAAGAATTAAAGGACGGATTGCAGCTTGCGGCAAAGCACGACACCAAGATTTTGGTGGAGCGTAACATCGTAGGAAGAGAGATTGAATGTGCGGTGCTTGGAAGTGCAGCAGACGTGAAGGTTTCCGGTGTAGGTGAGATTTTAGCAGCGGCAGAGTTTTATGATTTTGATGCCAAGTATAATAATGCAGAGTCAAAGACGGTGATTTCACCGGAGCTTCCGGAAGGAAAGACAGAGGAGATCCGGCAGGCAGCAGGAAAGATTTTTGCAGCCATGGACGGCTATGGACTTTCCAGAGTAGACTTCTTTTTGGAGAAGGATACCAATGAGGTAATCTTTAATGAAATCAATACATTGCCTGGATTTACTTCCATTAGTATGTATCCGATGCTTTGGAAGGCTGCCGGCATGGATATTGAGGAGCTTGTGGAAAAGCAGATTCAGCTTGCTTTTGAAAGAAGGTACTAGAAAGGAAGAAAAAAATGGAGAATCCGATAGGTGTATTTGATTCGGGTGTGGGTGGTCTTACGGTGGCGAGAGAGATTATGCGCCAGCTTCCGAATGAGGATTTGGTATATTTTGGAGATACTGCGAGAGTTCCATACGGTTCAAAATCCAAGAATACCGTTTTAAAATATAGCAGACAGATTGTGCGTTTTCTGCTTACAAAGAATGTGAAGGCAATTGTGGTGGCATGCAATACGGCAAGTGCGCTGGCATTAGATGAGATTGCCGAGGAAATTGATATTCCGATTATTGGTGTGGTAAAGCCGGGCGCAAAAATGGCGGTGGAGACCACGAAGACAGGAAATGTAGGCGTCATTGGAACGGCGAGTACGGTGAAATCCGGCATTTATAATGACTATATTCGTGAGTTAGACCCGGAGATTACCGTGGTGAGTAAGGCATGTCCCCTTTTTGTACCTCTCGTGGAGGAGGGACTGATAGAAGACCGGGTGACGGAGGACATAGTGAGCCGCTATCTTCAGGTGATGAAGGAGTATAAGGTAGATGCACTGGTGCTTGGCTGTACCCATTATCCGCTGATTCGTCATACCATTAAGCGGTTCATGGGGGAGGAAGTGACGCTTGTCAATCCTGCATTTGAAACGGCTAAGAGTTTAAAAGAGCTTTTAACAGAGCAGGGGCTGTTAAATAAGAGCAAACACAAACCCCACCATGAGTATTATGTCAGTGATGGCGTGGAAAGCTTCATTTCTTTTGCAGACAGCGTGCTGCCATGTCATGTGACGGATACCCGGGTGGTCGATATTGAGAGTTATTAAGGTGATGTAGATGACAAAGGATGTTTTAATCAAGGTTTCCGGCGTGCAGTTTGATGTACAGGATGAGCCAATCGAGCTTATGGTGCCGGGTAATTACTATATGAAAAATGACAAGCACTATGTTTTGTTTGAAGAACAGCCGGAGGATAACGGACCGGTTACAAAGAATATTGTTAAGTTTGATGAAACCTTTTTTGAGATGACAAAAAAAGGTGGAAATACTTCTTATTTACGATTTGACAAGGATAAGAAAAATTCCACGGTGTATCAGACACCGGCAGGACCGATTCAGGTTGATGTACTGACCCATGAATTTTCTGTGAAGGAAGAAGAGGAGCAGATAGCAGTAAAGGTGAAATACGCTTTAGATATTAACTATCAGTTTGTATCTGAGTGCGAGGTGGATTTTAAGGTGCAGGCGAGATGAAAAAGAAAAAAGGACAGACACCAAAATTTTTTGAAAATCAGAAAATGGAAGATTTTCTGGGAATTGAAAGCACGGAGATTGTGTATAATAACCGCTATAATGATGATTATTTTCGATATGAGCCTACCAGTTACAGTGGGCTCATTTGTGCATTTGATGAGATGGATGCGGTGATGAGCCGTTATGACAGGCTGGTGGATTTTGGCTGTGGAAAAGGCAGAGTTCTTTTCTATGTAAATCAGCGGTTCCGGTGCGAGGTGTGCGGCATTGAGGTGGACGAGGCGCTGTATGAAAATGCTCTGGATAACCGGGCATACTACAATACCCGGTTCCGGGATAGTCTGGAACGGATTGAACTGATTCATGGCAAAGCGGAGGAGTATGAGGTAAAGCGGGAGGATAATATTTTTTATTTCTTTAATCCCTTTGAAATTAATATTTTTGAGCAGGTTATGAAGAACGTTATGGAAAGTGTGAAAGCATATCCACGTCGCATTTTTGTGATGATGTATTATCCAAAAGAGGAGTATCGTACTTATATGAGGTATAATGGGTTTAAGATATATAAAATTGCGAAGCTGCCAACCTATGAAATGGATTATGATGAGAAGGTTGTGATTTATGAGTATGGACCATCTGCCTTTTGATTTGTTTTTTACAGCTATTTTTGCAATAGGTACAGAATGTATCTTGTAAAAAACTATAAAAAAGTATAAAATAATTAAAAAACTATAAAAAAGTATAAAAGAAGGTGAACAGGTATGCAGAATCCATTTACAACAACATTTAGCAAAACTCCAGAGTATACTTACATTGCAACAAATAAAACAGATGAAATTTTAGAAAACTTTAGTTATGAGCATCCATCCGAGTCGGTTTACAAGATTACAGGGGTCAGAGGTTCTGGAAAGACAGTGATTCTTGCGAAGATAGAGGAAGAATTAAGAAATGATATACATAGAAAAGAAGGCTGGCTGGTTTTGGATTTGAATCCGGCGCGGGATATGCTGGAACAGATTGCCGCCATGCTCCATAAGGAAGGATTTGGACAGAGCGATACAAAGAATCGTAGTGTGAATGTTTCTGCCACTGTTTTGGGAAACGGAGGAGGTCTGGGTTATTCTTCTGAAAAGGAGAATCCATATTTTGATATTGGTGTGGAAATAGAAACAATGATTCAGCAGGCAGAAGAAAAAGGAAAGAAAATTCTGGTAGGAATTGATGAGGTATCAAAGACAACGGAAATGATACAATTTGCTTCAGAATATGGAAGATGGCTTAGAGCAGGTTATCCGGTGTATCTTGTGTGTACGGGTTTGTATGAAAATATACAGGAAGTAAGTAATGTCAAGAATCTGACATTTTTTAGGAGAGCAACGACAATTAAGACGGAACCGCTTAATATGATTAGAATGACGGAAATGTATAAAAACAAACTTCACATAACAGGGGAAGAGGCACGTAAAATGGCTCGTTATACAAAAGGATATGCTTTTGGGTTTCAGGAACTTGGGGGATTATATTTTAAAAAAGATAGTTCAGAAAGTTTAGAAGATATATTAGAAGATTTTAAGACAGAATTATTTGCGTATTCCTATGAGAAAATATGGGAAGAGATGACGGAAACGGATCGTTATTTAGTAAGTCTTTTGTTGGAAAAGGATGAATACAAGCGTGAAGAAGTGCTTCGGCTTATGGGAAAACGAGCCGGTAGTTATTCCATGTATAGAGACCGTTTGATAAAACGTGGGATTTTAGAAAGCAGACAGGGATATATATCCTTGGGACTGCCTTTTTTTGCAGACTATGTGAAAGAATATTGTGTTTTATAGTTACAAAAGTTCCAGCCGGGAAACGGATTCCTTTGAGGAAAGAAGTCCCGGCTGGAATTGTAATTTACGAAGAAATCTGCCATGCGAATGATAATAATGCAAACTGTGTCCGGTATTGCATGACCAAGATGAAAATGCTATAATGCAAAGTATGGATTTTTTCGGGAATATATGCTGGGAATTTTAGCGAGGAGATTTACATGAACGAGAGCAAATTATTGCGAAAAGAGATAGAAAAATATTTAAAAGTACCATTTGCATTGGCAGTTTTATTGTTGATTATGAATGGTGTGGTGTACTGCATTGATGTGACTAGTGGTGTACTGGTAAGTGCGTTTATTGCGCTATATTTAGGCGCAGCAGCATATTTATACTTTAAGCAGAGACCGAATATTATGTCGGATTTGATGGCGTTTGGCTTTGCACACAGTTCGGTACAGAGTGCACTGATTAAAGAGCTGGCAATTCCATATACGTTAGTGGACAGGCATGGGAGAATTCTTTGGAGTAATAAGTCATTTTATGAAACGGTGAAGAGTGATAAGCAGCATATGCGAAAGCATATCCAGAATATATTTACGGATATTACGCTGGAGCTTTTGGAGATGGAGCCGGAGGATGACAATCGCCGTATCGTTCACATTTATCAGGCAGAGAGGAATTATCAGGTGGAGATTCGGAAGGTGGATGTGAGAAGCCTTGTGTCTACGGAGATGACGGAAGAGGCGGATGATGATGACGTGTTGTTTGCCATTTATCTGTATGATGAGACAGACCTGATAACGGCATTAGAGGAAAAAGAGAAGATTAAGCTGGTAGTTGGTCAGATTTATATTGATAATTATGAGGAAGCAATGGACTCTACCGAAGAGGTGCGGAAATCGTTGCTTGTGGCATTGATTGACAGAAAGATTACCAAATACATGCAGAGTGCGGATGCCATTATCAAGAAGCTGGAGAAGGATAAATACATTTTTGTCTGCCAGCAGCAGCATTTGGACCGTCTGCAGGAAGGGAAATTTTCCCTGCTGGATGAGGTTCGCAGCATTAATATTGGTAATGAGACACCGGTTACCTTAAGTATCGCAGTGGGTATTAATCCGGAGCAGGATGATTATACTACGGCATATGAGTACTCTCATATGGCGATGGATCTGGCTCTTGGCCGGGGTGGTGACCAGGCAGTTATCAAGAAGGGTGACAAGATAATCTACTACGGTGGTAAGACACAGTCGGCGGAAAAAGGCACTCGTGTAAAAGCCCGTGTAAAGGCCCATGCGTTAAAAGAAATGTTAGTAACCAAGAACCGGGTTATCATTATGGGACATAAGAAGCCGGATATTGATTGTCTTGGCGCAGCGCTTGGTATTTATCGTCTGGCAACCTTGATGGATAAAAAGGCACATATTGTTATTAATGAAGTAACGAGCTCCATTCGCCCGGTTATGAATAACTTTGTGGGCAGCAGTGTTTACCCGGAGGATATTTTCTTTAACAGTGAACAGGCGTTAGAGGCAGTTGACCCGAATACGGTTGTCATCGTTGTAGATGTGAATCGTCCAAGTTATACGGAATGTGAGGAACTTCTTGCCCATACGAAGAATATTGTGGTAATTGACCATCACAGACAAACCGGTGAAGTCATTGAACATGCTACATTATCCTATATTGAACCATTTGCATCATCATCCTGTGAGATGGTGGCAGAGATTTTACAGTACAGTATGGATAAGCCGAAGCTTCGTCCGGTGGAGGCAGATGCCATGTATGCCGGTATTTTGGTTGACACGGATAACTTCTTAACGAAGACAGGCGTACGTACCTTTGAGGCGGCATCGTTCCTTCGTAAGTCCGGTGCAGATATGATTCGTGTCCGCAAGGCATTTCGAAGTGATATGGATAGTTATAAGCAGTTGTCAGCTGGTGTGGCAAATGCTGAGATTTATTTGGATAATTTCGCCATTTCCGAAGTGCCGACTAAGGGAGTAGACAGCCCAACGGTGCTTGCGGCAAAAGTTGCAAATGATTTGTTAGATGTAGATGGCGTGAGAGCATCTTTCGTGCTTTCTGATATAGATGGTGTCATTTATATCAGCGCCCGTTCCATTGATGATGTCAATGTTCAGGTCATTATGGAGCAGTTTGGCGGCGGCGGTCATGGAACAGTGGCAGGTGCGCAGCTTACGGAGGTAACCATCGCTGAGGCGAAGCAGATGATAAAAGATGTGCTTCTAAGAATGCGGGAAGATGGGGAATTTTAGATGTTTTTTATCGAATCCAGAGCTGTGAGTTGGCAAAGGAAAAGTAAGAAATTTTGAATATATAAGAAAGGCAGGATAGAGTGATGGAAGTTATTTTATTAGAAGATGTGAAAAGTGTTGGTAAAAAGGGTGAAGTTGTTAAGGTAAATGATGGATTTGCAAGAAATGTACTGATTAAGAAGAAGCAGGCTGTAGAGGCAACCGGCAAGAATCTGAATGATTTGAAGCTTAAGAAGGCAAATGATGATAAGATTGCTGCAGAGAATTTAGAGGCTGCAAAGGAGCTTGGTAAGAAGATTGAGGAAGCTTCCATTACGATTGCAATTAAGATGGGAGAAGGTGGAAAGACTTTTGGTTCCGTATCTTCTAAGGAGATTGCAGAAGAGGTTAAGGCGCAGTTGGGCTTTGATGTGGATAAGAAGAAGGTTCAGCTTAAGGATGCCATTAAGACTGTTGGTGAACATGATGTAAAGATTAAACTGCATCCACAGGTTGTGACAACCCTTAAGGTGAAAGTAGAAGGTAAGTAAAGATGTTAAGGCTGCGATGACAGAAGGATAATAGATAAAGGAAGATAGTTAAGAGTATGGATGAAGCAGTAATTAAAAGAGTTCAACCAAATAGTGCGGAGGCGGAGCAGTCCGTAATCGGTTCCATGCTGATGGACAGGGATGCCATTGTGGAGGTTGCGGATATACTGACACGGGAGGATTTTTACTACAGCCAGTATGGAATACTGTTTGAGGCAATGGTTACACTGTATAATGAGGGAAAACCGGTAGATTTGCTTACCGTCAGTGAGAAGTTAAAAGAGATGGGGGCACCGGATTCTGTTAGCAACATGGAATATATTGGCGATATTCTTGCTGTGGTTCCGACTTCCACCCATGCGAAGCAGTATGCCCAGATTGTACAGGATAAGGCGACGCTTCGGAAGCTGATTAAGTTTTCAGAAAAGACAGCAGAGGCCTGCTATGCCGGAAAAAGTAATGTAGTAGATTTGCTGGATGAGTCGGAAAAGGGACTGTTTGACATTGTACAAAAGCGTGGCGGTGGAGATGAGATTGAGCCCTTTCCGAAGGTTATGTTAAGGGTGTTAGATACCATTGAAGCATCGGCAAAGCGTGGAAGTAAGGTAACCGGTGTTCCTACGGGATTTATTGATTTAGATGAGAAGCTTTCCGGTCTGCATGGCTCAGAGCTTATATTGATTGCAGCAAGACCTGCTATGGGTAAGACGGCATTTGCATTAAATATTGCGCAGAATGCGGCTATGAAGTCCGGTGTTCCATGTGCGATTTTCAGTCTGGAGATGAGTACGGAGCAGCTGGCAACCCGTATGCTTGCCATGGATTCCATGGTAGATTCCCAGTCCATTCGTACCGGTCAGCTGATGGATTCCGACTGGGATAAGATTATGGACTCTACCTACCGTGTGGGTTCCCTTCCAATGTTTGTAGTGGATATACCGGGTATCACCATTGCGGAGCTGCGTTCGAGATGCCGTAAGTTAAAGCAGAAGGAAGATATCGGACTGATTATTATTGATTACCTTCAGCTGATGAACGGAAGCGGACGTTCCGAGTCCCGTCAGCAGGAGATTTCAGAAATCAGCCGTTCTTTGAAGAAATTAGCCCGTGAGTTGAATGTACCGATAATTGCGTTATCCCAGTTAAACCGTGCGGTGGACAGCCGTGAAGACCACAAACCGGTAATGTCGGATTTGCGTGAGTCCGGAGCCATCGAGCAGGATGCGGATGTTATCATGTTTATTTATCGGGATGATTACTACAACAAAGAATCCACGAAGCCGGGTATTGCAGATATCATTGTGGCAAAACAGAGAAATGGTTCCACAGGACCGGTGGAGCTGGTATGGCTTGGAAAATATACGAAGTTTGCGAATAAGGAACGAAAGGGAAAGAGTTAGAGGGATTTTACATTATACTCAACTTATTTCTTAGAGAAAAGAAGTCCCGGCTGGAATTGTAATTTAACAGGAAATCCGTTATACTAATGACAAAATAAGTATAACGGATTTTTTGTTACCATGTATCTGGTATGAACCCGTTGGCAACGGGTTTGCAGGTTGAAAGCTAGGAGGTTTGAAAATGGCAAAAACAGTGGCAATCGGAATACAGAGTTTTGATAAGATAATAGAGGGAAACTATTTTTATATTGATAAGACATCCTTTATAAAAGAATGGTGGGAAAGTGGAGATGATGTAACTCTTATCACCCGTCCGAGGCGGTTTGGAAAAACCTTGAACATGAGTATGTTAGAGCAGTTTTTTTCTGTGGATTATGCAGACCGGGGAGATTTGTTTGAGGGATTTTCCATCTGGGAGGAAGAGAAGTACAGAGAATTACAGGGAACCTATCCGGTGATTAGTCTGTCTTTTGCCCGGATAAAGGAAAAGGATTATAAGAAAACAAAGGCGAAAATATGTGAAGTAATCAGAAATGAATATATTAAATATAGTTTTATAAAAGACAGTGATGTTTTAACAGATGCAGACAGAGATACATTTAGCCGTATGATGTCAAGAGACATGGAGGAAACAGATGCAACTTCAGGATTGTACCAGCTATCTGATTTTATGTATCGTTATTATGGAAAAAAAGTCATTATCCTATTAGACGAATATGACACTCCGATGCAGGAGGCTTATGTGAACGGGTTCTGGGATGAACTGGCTGCATTTACCAGGAGTCTGTTTAACTCTGCCTTTAAGACCAACCCGTACATGGCAAGAGCTGTCATGACGGGGATTACGAGAGTCAGCAAGGAATCTATTTTTTCAGACTTAAATAATCTGGAGGTAGTTACTACTACATCGGATAAGTACGAAACCGTCTTTGGTTTTACGGAAGAGGAAGTATTTACTGCATTGGATGAATATGGATATAGTGACAAGAAGGAAGAAATCAAGTGGTGGTATGATGGTTTTGTTTTTGGAAAGCAAAGGGATATCTATAACCCTTGGTCTATTTTGAATTTTTTAGATAAAGGAAAAATCAGTACGTATTGGGCAAACTCCAGCAGCAACGGTCTGGTTGGAAAACTTATTCGGGAGGGAAACCGGAGTATAAAAACGACTTTTGAAGAACTGCTTAAGGGAGAAACCATCCGTTGTCCTATTGATGAACAGATTGTATATAACCAGTTAGACGATAATGATGCTGCCATCTGGAGTTTGTTGCTTGCCAGTGGATATCTGAAGGTGGTAAAGTTTGAGGAAAAAACAAGAGCAGGACAGGACGTATTATATGATTTGAACCTTACTAACGCAGAAGTGGAAGATATGTTTTTTGGCATGGTCCGGGGGTGGTTTAACAAGGCAAGAGTGGATTATAATGATTTTGTGAAATCCCTGCTTTTGGGTGATGTGGAGGCTATGAACGAATATATGGAATGTGTAACAGAACAGATATTTAGCAGCTTTGATACCGGAATCAAGCCTTCCAAATCACAGCCGGAACGCTTTTACCATGGCTTTGTACTGGGTTTAATTGTCGATCTTTCAGACCGGTATGTAATTACTTCCAACCGGGAAAGCGGATTCGGACGGTATGATGTGGTAATAGAGCCAAAGGATAAGAAAGAGGATGCTATCATTTTAGAGTTTAAAGTGTTTAATTCCAAAAAAGAAACATCTTTAGAAGAAACAGTTGGGTCTGCTCTCACCCAGATTGAAGAGAAAAACTATGCGGCAGACCTGATTGCAAGGGGAATCCCGGCAGAGCATATCCGCAGGTATGGATTTGCTTTTGAGGGCAAAAAGGTGCTGATTGGATAAGAATACGTGAGAAAAGAATGAACAAAAGACAAGATTATTTCCGGCATGTGTTTGGGGCAGAATAGTGGTTACAGGGTCTTGGAAAAGCAGCTGGCATGCTTGACGATAGGTTTCCCATTTGCCCCATAGCAGTTTGTGGTCTCGTAAATGAGAGCCTCTTCGTTCGTCTCTGCTGGCTGGTCATAAGAGTGAAAAGACATCCGTTTCTTTTGGTTTCTCTTTGCAGACTCATTGTTCTGCTGCTTTTTGTAATTCGGTGTTGCAACAATCGCTAAAATTGGTGTAACGGTTTGATTAAATGTTCCTGCATTCATGGTAACCGCCTCCTTGCAATTACAAGTGAATGTCAATGGGTTCTATTATGCATCCTTGCAGAGTATAGATTAAAAATCTTTTCTTCTATTATATATATCGGCAGAAGTGGAAGAAAAGCTTTGATGTTCTTTCCACAATTCTTTATAAAGTTCTTCAGCAGTCCAGAAAACATTGTGCTGTGTTAAGATGGCTTTCAGTCCGATTGGAGGAATGGAGGCCTCTTTGTATTTTTCTAAAAAAGTATCAACTGTCTCTGAATTCATTCCGGAAAATACCAGCATTTCAGATGGAAATTCCACCCCCTGATAAGTAACATTTTGTCGGTTGAAGCCGGTGATGCCGGCAAGATAGCCAAGCTGCTGGGCATAGGAGGACATTTTTACTTTTGAAACGCTTATTTTGAGTGAACGGCAAATTGCTTCAATTTTCTTTGATTTGTCTGGTTCTACATGAAATAATAAAATGGTTGGTTTGTTTGCCATGGTAAATCTCCTGTCTATTGTGTCTTAATAATGTGATTTAGAAGTACTTTCTAGTATAGTGGTATCATTTCGGAAAATCAATGGCATGATTTCATATTGTGAAACATGTCAGTATTTGGTAAAATTATAACATATACAAAGGTTGCAAAAGTTTCAAAAGCTAAATTGACATCAAATGGGAAACGCCTGCTGTTAAAATGGAAACGGGCGAAAGGAATAAAAGGATATGAAATACAGATATCCTCTGACGAGCAATTTAAGAAAGCATTTACGTCGACCCACAAAGTATCCAAAGATGTAGTAAGCAAAAAGTTTACTACATTAAAGAAAAAGAATTTAGCGAAGGGCAATCAGTATTATGTTAGAATTCGTGCTTATAAAACGAAGAAATATGATGGAAAAACCATGACAATACGGGGAGCATGGACGATTGTGGATAAGAAGTTGTAGACACGAGACAGAGCATAAATGGAATAAAGAACCGAGCGGGAAAAAGGTGACTATACGAAGAAGGCAGCTATTTCGATTCAGATAAAATAAACGCAATATGTAAAAAAAGACTATTATGAAGGAATATAAGAATGGTTCCTTTGTAATAGTCTTTTTTTATTATTAATGTTGCATTTTCGCCTTCGTATATACTTCAAGCATATAATAAAATAGTCGTTGATCCTCGAAAGAGAGCGATTCATAAAGTGAGTTAAAGTCTGTTTGAAAGAAATTGCTATCTCTGCGGTTGGCATCATCTACAATGGAAGAAATGCTGCAGTCCAAAAATTCTGCAACGTTTGCTAGACTGTCTAAACTAAGCTTGGTGATGCCGCGTTCAACCTGACTGATAAATCCTACGGAGAAGTCGAGAGCTTCTGCCATTTGTTCCTGTGTATAGCCTTTTTGTTTTCTTCTTGTCTGGATTCGGTTTCCAATAACTTTGTAATTTAATTCCATATAGATACTCCTATCGTAATAAGTATTATTGTGTGTAATGTATGATTCTATACTCTATATTTTGATAGAAAATCAAAAGAAAAAAAGAAAGTAACACTGTCGAAAAAGGAAGATATAACATGAATACTGTTGCAATATAAAACTATAAGTGTTATATTATACTACGTAATAGCAGTATAAGTGTTATATATAGACATTCTCTAAAGGTATTAGTATTAGTGGAGAGGGATGGATAGAATATAATGTGTTACTGCAAAAAATATAATTTAAAGGAGGATGCTTATGAAGAGTATCAAAAAGACAATGGCAATGTTACTGGCTATTTGTATGATGGTAACACTGGTTCCGGGACAGGCTGAAGCAGCAAGCGTTAAGGTCAAGAAGATAGCAGTACAAAGCAGTTTATCAGGAAGTTCCAAGACGGTAGTCGTAGCAAAGGGAAAGTCTGTTAAGCTGAAGACAACAGTAACTGTTACACCAAACAAAAGTAAAAATAAGGGTGTAACCTACAAGAGTGCAAACAAGAAAATTGCAACGGTATCCAGTAAAGGTGTTGTAAAAGGTGTTAAGGCTGGTTCTACAAAGATTACAGTCGTATCCAAAAAGGATAAGAAGAAAAAAGCAACAATCAAGGTTAATGTTAAGGCAGGTGCTGTTACTAAGGTTCAGCTTGATAGCACATCTGGAACCATTAACATTGGTCAGAGAGTTAAGGTAAAGGCGACTGTTTCCGGTAAGAAGGGTTGTGACAAAACAGTAGCATGGTCATCTTCTAATGCAAAGGTTGCAACTGTTGATTCAAAGGGTAATGTTGTTGGTGTGGCTGAAGGTTCTGCTACCATTACAGCAAAGGCAATTGATGGTTCTGGAAAGAAAGCAACTTATAAGGTAAAGGTTGAGAATCCATTTAATCTTACTTCTGTTAGCGTATTAAATGCCCAGACCGTAAGCTTTACATTGGATCGCCCATGTACTACATTATCTGCTGCAAACGTTGTAATCAAGAAGAAGGGATTTGCAGCTGGTACATATCAGTACACATGTACATTAGATAACCTGTCAACAGCAGATGGTGTGAACTATACAGCAGTATTGATTGGCAATGACAGATTAAATATTAACGATTATGTACAGGTTAATATCCCGGCAGATTACGGTACCGTAACATCTATGGAGGCATGCTTTACAGAAGCTGCATGTGCGTTTGTTGGTGACAGTATCGTAACTTATAATATCGATAGAAATAATGAAATTTCTGATGAGATTTATGCACAGGGTTATGGATATTCATCCATTACCATGACTGGAGGAGTTTTACCTGCTGGTGCAAATATCCGATATAAGAATGGTGATGCTTATCTGTCAGGAATACTGACAACTCCTGGTGTGTATACTGCCGTATTTTCTTGCACGGATGAATTAGGTAATACATATACGGTAAATAGAACATATGTAGTTGGTTCGAATACAAGTGTGCAGGCTGCGGCAAGAACAGTTTATTGCTTGACGGACGATAACAGCACCTCTCACATTTATGTTGCAGGTGGAAGTGGAGACTATAAATATGCAATACAGGGTGCATCCTTAGGAACAAAAATTAGTAACTCTTATGATTATGAAGAGTACGGTGCTGGTGTAAATGGAGAATTTGCTACACCGGGAACATATAGTATTAGTGTAAGTGTTGTAGACGAGGAGAATAGTGCGTTAGCAGCAACTGCAACTTCTGTATTTAATGTGCAGCAGGCATGCGTTGTATCTGGTGTACTTGCAGATGCGAACGGTAATGCAATTTCTGATGCATCTGATAATATAAGAGTATATTTTTATAATAAAAACCGTGCAGACAGATATAGAGGAGAGACGACAGGGGCAAGTGTTGATTCAAAAGGTGCTTTATCTGCTAAGCTTCCAGCTGGAACCTATGATGTAGAGGCGTCTTACACTTGTGGTGTGACAGAGGCTACAAAATATTTGTATAATGTAGTGATAGACACAACGAAGAGTGGATTTGATATAAAATTACCATTGTATAAGTTTACTGTATACTCTGGTGATGAAGGAGTTTTGAAAAACTTTGGTAACTGGAGGGATGTATATGGTGATAGGTATGCATATGGAAACACAATTTATTTAAAAGAGGGTACATATAATCTGACATATAAGTATGGTGATGATAATAGAGAGGGAGATTCAACTGGTAAGGATTGGTTGACAGCATCTGTTTCTGTGACAGTTCCATCTGCATCTGCACAGTCGTCTGTAATAGCACAGATTAACTATGCACAGCAGTCTGTTGCTTTAGGACAGAATACATGTGCTGCAAATAAGAAGGGTACTGCATATGTATTTGTACCGGCAGAGGATGGATATTATGACTTTAGTGTTCTGCCTACCAATGCGGATGTGTATGTATATGGTTTGGATACAACTGGTAGTTTTGGTCGAATTAGTTATTTAAAAGCAAATCAGAAATATTTTGTGGTAGTAACTTCTTCTGTCGATCAGAATGTTACGGTTACTATTGAAAAGCAATAAATTTTATAAAGTAATGCAAATATAGCTGTTAAAAAGGCTGTCGTACTTAATTAGTACGGCGGTCTTTTTTTGTGAAAATTAATAAAAAGGTTTCAAAAAACAGGTGATTTCGACAAAATAAAACACAAAAAATAAAGGTAATACTTTCTCCTAAATCATAAATAGATGCAATACTGTCTGTCTGAGAAATTTAGAGCGGTTTATCATCATATGTGGGGAGTATGGAAAATTATTCCTACACGGAGATTTGAAACGAGATTATATAGAGTTTCAAATTAAAAAAATTATTTCAAAGGAGGACGAACAATGAGACAGTTCAAAAAACTTATGATGTCAGCATTGTCAGTATTTGCATTCTGCTTTATGTTTGCGAATGTTATTACTGTTAATGCTGCAACAGTCGGTAATCCAAGCATTGCTTTAAAGGAAAGCACGGCAAGCGGACAGGTGACAACTTCATGGAAGTTCACATATAGTCCGGTTCCGGCTCCTGTAAAAGATGCGAATGGATTTACTACCGCAAGCTACAAAATGTATGTATTAGTATTTAACAAGGGAGACCGCACAGAGCCAGATTATGGTAGGTATTCTGTTGATTCGCTTGGAAAGAAAGTTTTCTACAGTGACACAATTATGTATTATGTAAATCCTACGGAAGAGCCGTTTGCCAAGTATGAGTTTACAATCGGTTCATACAATTTAACTCCTGGTGACAAAGAGGTTGTGGCTTATATCTTTGATGAGGCACAGTATGAAACGGATTATGCTGCAAAGAATGAGGCAGGAAAGGCTGCTTATAAAGCTGCTTTAGATGCGTACAATGCAGACACAACAGGTACAGTTAAGGAGCCGGACAGTGATGATTATTATGGTAATGAAAAGGTACTTGGTATTTCTAAGGCTGATTACTATCTTCCATCTGCACCGGTTGCTATTTCTGTATCTATGGAAGCAGGTGTCAGCACAGCTGTAACTTCAAATACCATTACACTTTCAATGGGTGCAGGTGATGCTACCGGTTATGAAGTGTACCGTAAGCAGGGAAGTTCTTACAAGAAGATTGCAACGGTAGCTTCTCATGTATATAAGGATAGTAATCTTGTATCAAAGGCAACTTATTCTTATAAGGTTCGCCCTTACTATGTTGACAAGAAAACCGGTAAGACAACTTATGGTAAGTACACTGTTGTTGAGGCTACAACAAAGGGTAGTGCATTGAATCTCCATGCAACAGTAACAAGCAGTAATAAGGTTAAATTATCTTGGAAGAAAGTAGCCGATGCTACAAAGTATGAGATTTATCGCATAGATACAAATTCAGCTGAAACAAGTTTTAAGAAGTCAGATTCTAATGATTTTACAACATATAAGTTAATTGCTACAGTAAAGAAGAACAAGAAGAGTTATACAGATAAGAAGGTTTCAGCAAATCGTTCTTATAGCTACTTTGTACGTGCCGTACTTCCTAAGACAAAGTCTGTTAAGGGAGATCAGAATCGTTACGTACAGGAGTATGCATATGCAAGTTTAGCGTTCGGTGATATAAGCTCAGAAGCAAGATATACAGATGCTACTGGTAATAAGACCATTGAGTGGGAAAAGGTATATGGAGCAACCGGATATCTTGTAGAAAAGTATGCATATGATGCAGTAAATGACCGTTATGATTGGGTAGAGTATAAGAGACTTGGCAAGAATGCAACAAGTGTGAAACTTCCTGCTGAGTTTACTTATAAGGCTGATGGTACAGTTAAAGATTGGAAAACAGATTATAGAATCAGAGCGTATAAGGGTACAACCTTTAGTGGTTCTAATGAGTATACCACAACATTGACAATGGGCAATGTGAGCAAGGTTACAGCTACAAAGACAACCAATGGTATTAAGGTTAGCTGGACACCGGTAAATGGTGCAGCATATTATAAGGTATATCGTTTAAAGACAGATAGCTTCACTAAAAATAATAATCAGAGTGGTGCATATAATGATTTATCTGGTACCGAAGTAACAGAGTACGTTGGATACATTCCGGCAAAGGCTGTTGATGTAGCGGCTTGGAATGCAGAGGTAGATAAGAGCATTGCTGATTATCAGGCTGCGTATAAGGCTTATAGGGATAGCGGATATAAGAAAGAACTTGAGCCGATATATGAGAACTACTTAAGTGAGGATGAAAAGTTAAATATTAACAAAGGATATCATTATCAGAATTACTCATATGAGAGAAATATATTTGATGCAAATACAACTAGTATGGTAGATTATTTTGGTGATATCTATAGTGGTTCTGGTTATGTAGAAGTTGATTCTGCAACAAAGGGTGCAGATGGTAAAGCGACTAATCTGAAGTGGAAGTCATCTTACAATCCGGTTGTTAGTGATGAGGATGTAGTGAAGTATGGCAGACCACAGGAAGGCGTAAACTATACTTACTATGTAGTAGCATATGCTGCAACTGCAAAGACTGTAGCTGATTATGTAGATGATGAGAAAGATTATAGGTATTATTATGATAATGCAGCATATGATGCAGCAGTTAACAATGGTACAGATATACGTCCAAATTATTTAGATTATCGTTATCCATATGCGGCAGACTATTATTATACTAAAAATTTAGCAACAGCAACTTATAATACTGCTGTGACAGGACCAAATGCGGATTCCTCAAAGTATTGTGGGGAACCTGTTAATGTAGTAAAAACGAGTTCATACAAGGATCATACTATCAATACTACAGGTGTGAAGACATTAGGTTCAGCTACATACACATCAGTAAATGCTCCAGGAAAGGCAACGATTAAGTCTGTAAAGAGCTCTAAGAAGGGTCAGGTAACTCTTAAGATTAAGAAGAAGGTTAGTGGCGCTACAGAGTACAAGATTTATCGTTCTACAAAGAAGAAATCTGGATACATTTGTGTAGGTACTACAACGAAGCTTTCATTTGTAGATAAGAGTGTTAAGTCTGGCAAGAAGTACTACTACAAGGTAGTTGCTGTAGCAGCAAACGAGGCAAAGGCAGATGTGAATGGTAAGGCTTCTGCAGTAAAGAATGTAAAAGCTAAGTAATAATGGATTACAAAGTGAATATCATTCATAAGTAAACAAAAGACACCGGATAGAGTGGAATGCTCTATTCGGTGTCTCTTTGTAATTTCAATGATTTTGTTAAACAGCACAGGATAAATATTATCCCATCTGTGCAAATAAAGCAGCAATCTCTTCCGGAGAAAGCTGTTTGTTCGGGTCATCGGAAACAGGAGTGATACTTGCAGGTTCCTCGGAAACCTCAGCAACAGGTGTTGGGTTTACAGGTTCTGAAGGAGTCTCAGCAACAGTCTTTTCCGGTTTCTTAGGTGCAGGATCAGCAGCTGCAAATAATGCGGCAATTTCATCCGGAGAAAGCTGTTTGTTCGGGTCATCGGAAACCGGTGTTACAGCAATTGGTTCGGATGCTGCAGGCTCTTCGGAAATCATTTCCTCTGCGATTTCTTCGGCAGGTTCTTCAACAGGCTTTACAGTCTTCTTAGGGGCCGGGTCGGCAGCTGCAAATAAAGCAGCAATTTCGTCCGGAGAAAGTTGTTTGTTCGGGTCGTCGGAAACAGATGTTACACTTTCAGGTTCTTCTTCAGTGCTTGTATTTTCATAAGATTCTTCTTCGACCGATTTTCCAACTACAGTAAAGGTTGGTGTAAATGGTTCTTCATTATCTTCAATCGGTATCTCTTCGACAACTTCGCTTTGCTGTTCAACCGGTATCTCCTCAGCAACTTCGCTTTGCTGTTCAACTGGTATATCTTCAACAGCTTCGATTTCTTGTTCAGTCGGTATCTCTTCACCAACTTCGACTTGCTGTTCAACTAATATCTCTTTGACAACTTCATTTTGTTGTTCTTCTGGTATATCTGCAACCGGTTCTTCTTGGTGTTCAAGAACTTCCTCTACAGGGGAAGCTTCGGGTTGAACAGGCATAGATGGTATAACGGGTTCCACCGTTTCAGTGTTATGTGAGGAGAATTGAACATTTCGGATACTATTAGAAATATTCTGTAATTCATGAGCTACATTGTTAAGCTGCAATCCCATTGTCTGGTCCGTTCCGCTCGGTTGGGATTTTAGATAATTAACTATGGTCTGAAGGGTGTCAATTATTTCTTCGTTGTTTGGCTGAAGCTGGTCGAATCCCTGTATCATGGTCTCACTTAACTGATTGCGAACCTCTTTCACAGTTGCAATCAGTTTCATGGTATTGTTCTGGTTGTATTTAATCATAAGCTTAGCAGCTTTGTTTTGTGCACTGGAAAGGGAAGCAAGATTTCGATACAGGGCTTCCTGACTCTCTGTATAAGTACCTTCTAAGGTGGTTAAAGTTTTTGCAGCCTGTTTCGTGTACAAGTACGTTGCTTTACCAATCTGTGCCTGTGAACTTCCCATGATTTCAAGTTGGGAGGACAGGTCATCTATCATGTTCTTAAGTTGCACGTTCATTGATTTGTTCCGTATGGTAATAAATGCAATGATATTCTGTGTCAGTATATATGCAATAATCAGAAACAATGCACTCATTCCGACCACTGCAAAAATAATATTGCGATACATTATTAAAGTATAAATAAGTGCAATTCCTGATATTAGTGTTGCCACCACCGAAAGCGCCAATTTGTTATCTTGTTTGTTCATAGTAACCATTCCTCCCTGCTTTTTCAAAGACCAATAATTATAGACATTAATTAGAAATATTATACAACAAAAATGGTTGCAGGTAAAGAAGTGTATACGTATCGTTACATTGAAAATAAGGGAAATACGTGGTTACAACAAAAAGTTGCTTTGAATGCAACATTAAAATTGTAATTACAATAAAAATCCGTTATACTAATGGAATGGAGAGAAAGTAAGGCCGATACGTCTAAAGGAGATATCAGTAGCAAGTTTTTTATGAGGTAGGAAATAAAGCTTAATATATTTTAAAGGAGGATTTTTTATGAAAAGATTCAAAGAAACTACAAAATGTGTAGTGACAACTTTTGCATTTTGCTTCCTGTTTTTGGTAAGTATGCTGGCGGAAGCTGCTACCTACAAGCCGGGGGTTACATACATTGATCCTGCAGTGAATTCAAAGAACGAATATTACTCTGTTTTGAAAAAGCGTATGTCAACTTACAGTGAAGATTGGGTTGAAGTGATTTATCCAAAGGGGGCATCCATTAGCGTTAAATCAAACAAGAAGGCATTGCAGACAGCTATTGTTAGTCAGACTTTCGAAAGTTTACGATATGATGATGCAAGGGTTTATGTGAATGCATCTCCGGATCCTTCAAAGGTTAAGACTACATACTATTATTTAACGAAGGATGGGGAAAAATGGAAACTGACACAGGAAGGAGACCGGTTTTATACTAAACTGGATTCCAATAAAGTATATCTGGTACCAAATCGTACGGAGAGATATGTGAAGAATGCTTATCCGGTGAAAGTTGCGGAACTTAGCGCATACAAAGGCGAACACTGGGACAGATATTATGACGAAAAGCGTAACGATGGTTATTATAATTATTTCGATATATATGACGATGGAGATGGAAAAGGCTATTATTACGTGAATAATAAAGCCCAAAACCTTATAAATAAACAGGTTGTTGAGACTCCGGATGGTCAAATGGATTATGAATATTCACGGGCATCTATTCAGCTTACTTCAACCAAGGCAGGTACATATACCGTAAGTATTAATGTGAATGGACAGGTAACAAAACTGAAAGTGTATGTTACAACTTATGGCGGTAAAAAGGCAGTATCCGTTAAGTTAGGAAAGAAGGATATTTCAAAGCACACCAGAAAGGCAAGTGATAAGGGTTCAACGGTAACCGATTTAGATGATTATAAGCTGAGCAGCTCACAAAAATCCGATAAGTTAAAGATTAAAGCAGACAAAGGTATCAAGGTTACCGGAATGATTGTTGTTACAGTGAATAAGGATGGAAAAGCAGTTTACAAGAAGGTTAAGAACGGTGGTAAGATTTCCTTATCCAAAGTACTGGCTCAAAAAAATACAAAGCCAAATGGGTATATTAGCCGTGATTCGAAGAAGCACACGTACGTATATGTATCTTACAAGGATAAATATTTAGGTACATACACAACTTATTCAGTAACAAAGAAGCATGGAGTAAAGCAGGTTAAGAGGACGATTAAGTATGCTTCTAACAGTAAGAAATATGTGGATTATCTTGACTTTGGACAAGGTGATTATCTTGATCTTTGGTCTTATTAATAGGGGAGAAAGGGGATGTTTAATATGAGATTAAAGCATTTTAAGCATAGATTGTGTATGGCAGTAACAACGCTTGCGCTGGGAATTGCGGTTTTAGCTGGTGTAGAAGCGGATGCAGCAACACTTCGGATTGAACCACTAGAAAGAACAAAACAAACTGTCAGTGTTGGTCGGACAATTAATACAGGCACTGTTATGAATTTAAAAATTAATGGTAAGAGTTATTCCAAATACAAGAAAAAGATTAAGACGGTTCGAACATATTATGATCCACAATATATTACAGTAAGCGGAGATAAAATTATATACGTAGATAATGAGTTTGTACCGGATAGTGAGGATTACAAACAGAAAACGGATGAAAATTACAAGTATATGGGTGGCGGTAAATATGAACTGACATTCCTGAAGCCGGGTACTTATAAGATTTCTTATGATGTATATGAAATAACAAGAGGAAAGACAAAGTGGAATCCGGATGGAATAGCAGGTACAGTAACCTATGATTTGACAAAAACACATCACGAGGATTCATATAAAGTTGTTACTACAACAGATCCGATTAAGTCTTTCACGTTAGGAAAGAACAAGATTACGAATACATATAAGTCCAGTGGTACAAAGTATAGCTGCAAAACGGTAACCAAATATCGTTATTTAAAAGGTAAACGTGGCAAGTTATCAATTAAGGCTAATAAGAATTATAAGATTACGAGTGCTTTTGCTGTAACATATAATACAAATGGAGATGTAGTTGTAACTGCTTCCGGTAACAAAAAGTATGTCACCTATAGTACAGGTAAGAAAGTCACTAAGACGGAAAAAGAACAGTATGTGTTAGATGCAAATGGAAATTATACATATGTGCCGGATGCGAATGGTAATCCGACAGATATCATCCAGTCACAAATGATTACAACAGCAACGCAAACTTCAAAATACAAGCCGACAGAGATACACTATGGTTATAAGGATACATATACAGGTTCCTACACGAACTATGCTGTCAGCACAAAACAGGTATATGTAAGGCGTAAGGATGAGCAGAAGCATGATATGTATGAGCAAAATCCGAATGGTGGTTATGCAAAGGATGAAAGAGGAAATCTGAAGTATGTTGTAGATCCGGTGACAGCAACGGTTATCCGAAAGACATATCCGGAACGTACGATTGTGGATGGTGTTTATGCAACGGTTACAGTGGTAGAGGAGCTTGTTGTATTACCTGGCGCAAAGAGTATTTATGAGGATGCTAAATATTATCTTGATGCAGCCTGCCGTGGCCAGGCATTTTATGCAGGAGAATATGAACTTGTTTCTAAGGCCGGTGTGAATCGGTATGAGTATGTAACGCTGGAAGATGGACGGGTTAAAAGATATGAGAATCCAGTGTATAATCGAAAGTTCTATGAGGCTGAGTACGAGGGAGCATGGCAGATTGCTTCCGAACAGGATAAAGACTGTGTTGAAAGTGTGTCTGACAGAACGATTGACTTAAAGACAGGAAAGACAACCATTACTACAAGATATAAGTGGGTTAAGAAAATAGATACACAAAACAATCAGCTTATTGTAGTTAAGGATCATAATGTAATTGAAACGACTCCTTTAGATAGTATACAGACATTTAATATGAAATAGTAAAACCGTGATTTAACAATGGAGGTGTAGGGCAATGATAAAGAAACAGAAAAACTGGGAATGTATTTTGATTGGCATCTGTCTGTTTCTTTTCAGTGCTTTTGTTTATCGGTTTTCAAGAGTAGAGTTGGACGGTTCGAATTATCAGGAATTAAACAATGGCTGGCATGTAGAAATCAATGACAGGGCATATGATAACGTATCGTTAGACGATTTTCTTTTTTCCAGTGTATCGAAGGGTGATGTGATAAGGATGTCATGTGAGCTTCCGAGTGAAGCTGACATAGAAAATCCTGTTTTAAGACTATATTCCATACATTCGGATATAGAAGTTCAATATAATGATAATGTATATTATGAATATGGAAAAGAATTAAGAGCGGAAAATAAATTATTGGGATACGGTTTTCATTTTGTTCATATTCCTAAGGATTATGCAGGTGCAAAGTTAGAAATCATCATGCATATTACGGAAAATGATGCTTTTTCAAGTATATATGCTCCTCAGATTTGTAATAATGATGTCGTATTTCGTGACTTTGTGATTCAAAATCGGCTTCCGCTTGCTATTAATTTGTTTCTGATTATTTTTGGAGTATTAGTAACACTTGTCAGTCTGATATTTTGCGGCAGATACAGAAAGTTTCTTAGACTTATATGTGTTGGGGGATTTTCTGTAGGGATTGGCTGTTGGTCGTTATGCAATTATGATTTGATTATTTTGTTCACATACAATCTACGTATTAAGGCATTTCTTGAGTTTGGCTCCTTGTATATTGCACCGTTATTTGTATTGCTGTTTTTCTGGGGAGATGAGTTTGTTAACAGAAATAAAATTGTAAATATAATATATCGTACAGTTGTATTTGTGCAGATTGTCTTTGTCCTGACAGCATGTATTCTTCAGATTACAAATGTTTTGCATTTTCCGGTGCTTTTAAAGATACAACATCTGATTTTGCTTGTGATATGTGTTGGTGTTATTTTGTTAACTATGCATGATATTATAAAGAAGCAGCTGTGTAATAAGGCATTGATTCTTGGGATGACAATGATGCTGGTTATCGGATTGTATGATATGATTCATTTTTCCATTATAAAATATTTAGTCGTATCAGAAGATTATCACTATACAAGTGTATTATGTGTTGGTGCAATGGTGTTTGTGCTCTCACAGTTGGTAGAATTTGGAGCGGGAATTGGTCAGATTTTTCTGCAGGGTGCAAAGGCAGAGATACTGGAACAGATGGCGTATGTTGATGACTTGACGGGATTGGCTAACCGCAGAAGATGTGAGGAAATATGGGACAGTCTTGATGAGGAGTCGGCTGATTATGGAATCTTTTCGTTTGACCTGAATTTTCTGAAAAAGACAAATGACGCAAAAGGACATGCACAGGGTGATTTACTGATTAAGATGTGTGCGAAGGTACTTTTAAAAGTGTTTGACGAGGTTGGGGAAGTGGGACGTATTGGTGGAGATGAATACGTAGTTTTTATTAGAAATATGGAAGATATTGATATAGAGAAGCTTACCCAACAGTTGAAGGAAGAAATTGAGAAGACCAATCTTGAGAATCCGGATTTGAATTTAAGTGTAGCTTATGGTTTTTGTAGTCATGAGCAGTATCCGGATTTGGATGCCAGACATATTTACCGTAAAGCAGATGTTTTTATGTATGAAATGAAGGCGGCTATGAAGGCGGTAAGAATGGATTGAAAGCGGGTGTGTCAGGTACGAATAGTAACAAATAAACGAGAACTATCGAGATATAATTTTTTACTTGATTCTTTTATGGAAAACTGTTATTATATAACGTTACTTTTTAAAAAGTTTGATATAATAAACAGTAGTAATAGAAAAGGGGAATGAAAATGGAAAAGATAATCAACGTGGCACAGTATGTCTTTACAAAATATAAAGAGATAACAGGTGAAGTGATAGATGAGATGAAGCTTCATAAATTATTATATTTTGCACAGAGAGAGTCGTTGGCAATTACAAATAAACCATTATTCGAAGGTGAATTTGAAGGTTGGAAATATGGCCCTGTATGCAAAGAAATTCGAAATTCTATCACACAAGATGGTGTTTTGGATTATGATTCTGACATTTCAGACGAGTGTAAATATATAATTAATAATATTATTTTGGAATATGGTTCACTTGCATCGTGGAAACTCAGTGAATTATCACACAAAGAAATTTCTTGGAAAAATGCCAGAATTGGACTCAAAGAAGGAGCAAACGGAAATATTAAACTTAAATTAGAGGATATACGGCAGGATTCTTTGAAGGTTAGACCATACGACCATGTATGGGATATGTACTATGATGAGTTTGAAGATGCGGAGGAAGTATAGTGATTGGTGTACGAACTCACAAACAGACCATTGTGCATCAAGGAGCATTGGCTAGTGAAATAGCAAATATGAAATCAGAATACGTGGATTTATATTTAGAAGTACTTGAAAAACTGGAGAATTTTAATAAACGAGTAATGAATGATGCTCTATAGAAGATATGAAAAAATGATATTTCAAGTGAAAAGTTACCGAACAAGTATTCGGTTTGCGATTGTGATTATAAATAAGCTATGCTATACTCAAGGAACAGGTGTAAAAGCCTGTTCCTTTTGTAATAATAACAGTGAATAATTGTGTAACAATGGAGGGAATAATCATGGATCATTTCGTTCTACATTCTGAATACAAACCAACCGGCGACCAGCCCCAGGCGATTAAAGAGCTGGTAAAAGGCTTCAAAGAGGGAAATCAGTTTCAGACGCTTCTTGGTGTTACAGGTTCTGGTAAGACATTTACCATGGCAAATGTAATCGAGCAGCTTAATAAGCCTACATTAATCATTGCCCATAACAAAACTCTTGCGGCTCAATTATATAGTGAGTTTAAAGAGTTTTTTCCGGAAAATGCAGTAGAATACTTTGTATCCTACTACGATTATTACCAGCCGGAAGCATACGTGCCATCTACAGACACCTACATTGAGAAGGATTCTTCCATTAATGATGAGATAGATAAATTAAGACATTCGGCAACAGCGGCTTTGATTGAGCGCAAAGATGTTATTGTCATTTCTTCCGTATCCTGCATTTACGGTATTGGTTCGCCGGAAGATTATGAGGAGATGATGCTTACCCTTCGTACCGGAATGACTTATGAGTGGGATAAGCTGATTACGGATTTGATTGAAATTCAGTATGAACGCAATGAGATGGATTTTAAACGTGGAACCTTCCGGGTTCATGGTGATGTGTTGGAGATTTTGCCGGTGTCCACCTTTGAGGATGCTATACGTGTAGAATTTTTTGGAGATGAGATTGACCGGATGGTAGAGTTTGACCCGCTGACGGGAGAGGTGAAGCGCGGGATTAACTGTGCTTTTATTTTTCCGGCTTCCCATTATGTTGTGGCGCAGGATAAGATTGAACGTGCGGTGAAGGAGATTGAGGCGGAATGTGATGCCCAGGTGGCGTATTTCAAAGAAAATGATAAGCTGCTGGAGGCACAGCGTATCAGTGAACGGACCCATTTTGACATGGAGATGTTAAAAGAGACCGGTTTCTGCTCCGGAATAGAGAACTATTCCAGACCGTTGGCAGGATTGGAACCGGGGGCAACACCGAATACCCTGCTGGAATTCTTTAAGGATGATTTTTTGCTGATTATAGATGAGTCCCATATTACGGTGCCGCAGATTCGGGGAATGTATGCCGGTGACCGTTCCAGAAAGCAGACCCTGGTGGACTTTGGGTTCCGTCTGCCGTCAGCTATGGATAACCGTCCACTGCGGTTTGATGAATTTGAGGAGAAGTTAGACCAGGTTATGTTTGTATCCGCAACTCCTTCTGACTATGAGGCAGAGCATGAACTGCTTCGGACAGAGCAGCTGATTCGTCCGACAGGACTGCTGGATCCACTGATTGAAGTAAAGCCGGTGGAGGGACAGGTGGATGATCTGTTTTCCGAGGTGAATAAAGAGATTGAGAAAGGGAATAAGGTATTGGTGACAACCCTTACCAAACGGATGGCAGAGGATTTGACGGATTATCTAAGAGATCAGGGTGTGAAAGTAAAGTATCTTCATTCGGATATTGATACGTTGGAACGGACTGAAATTGTCAGAGACCTGCGTATGGGCATATTTGATGTGTTAGTGGGTATCAACCTGTTAAGAGAAGGTCTGGATATTCCGGAGATTACACTGGTTGCCATTTTGGATGCAGACAAAGAGGGATTTCTTCGTTCTGAGACTTCTCTGGTACAGACCATCGGACGTGCAGCCCGTAACAGTGAAGGACGGGTTATTATGTATGCGGATACCATTACCCGCTCCATGCGTGTGGCCATTGATGAAACCAACCGGCGCCGACAGATACAGGATGCCTATAATAAAGAACATGGAATTACGCCTACCACAATTAAAAAGGCAATTCGTGACCGCATTACCACCACTACAGACGAGGATGTGGAAGCTCTGAATGCGATGCGGACGGAAAAGGATACGGAGTCCATGACGAAGAAAGAGCTGCAGGCAGAGATTAAGAAGTTCACCAAGAAGATGGAGACAGCTGCGGCAGAGCTGAACTTCGAGATGGCGGCACAGTACCGGGATAAGCTGAAGGAATTGAAGATAGCACTTAGGGATTATGATGATTGAATTTTTTGTGTCTTGATGTATAATAGAGGAAGAAAATACGCAAGATAATACGTAAGTGGATGGAGGTGTTTTTATGGGAGATTATAAACCGCCTTTTACAATCACAAATGAGATACTATCGTATGTGTCATCCATTTCAGAAAAGATAGGACGCATTACGGCAACCGGTAATCTGGAAGCAAGACCACACCTGAGAAAAAACAATCGTATCAAGTCCATACATTCATCTCTGAAAATTGAAGCAAATTCTCTTTCTTTAATGGAATACGATATTCCTTATACAAGTAAGGCTCTTATGGAAAAACTGGGATTGAAATCGAAAGAGGGATTTCGCAGAAATTATCTGCGTCCGGCAGTAGATATGAATCTTATCCGAATGACGATTCCTGATAAACCAA
>JAQXLK010000379.1 GCA_029012085.1 Clostridiales bacterium | reverse complement strand
TGCATCACAGTATAATACGACAGATACCAGAGTGGAACGTGCCATAAGGCATGCTATTGAAGTTGCATGGGAGCGGGGAAACATTGATATGATACATGAATTGTTTGGGTACACAATTCAGGCGGATAAGGGGAAACCAACAAATTCGGAGTTTATTGCATTAGTGGCGGATAAAATTCGGTTAGAACGGGTTAGTGAAGCATCATGAATGTATGAGGAGGTTAATAATGAGAGAGAGTATGAAGGTATTTATTGCAACAGAGAGTCGTCAGGAGATATACGATAATATTTTAGGATGTATGAAAGAATTTGATTATATTTTACAGGAATCCACAGATGATTATGAGGATATCTGTTCGAAAATCATGGAGTTCAAACCGGACATTGTGATTTCGGATATTTGTCTAAAAGGTGGAGATGGTATTTCGTTGCTGCAGACCTGTAAAGCAGCAAAAGAATTACCGGATATGAAATTTGTTTTTATTACAAATGTGAAGGCACAGCGGATAATTGATCTTGCGTATGAGACAGGAGCGGATTATTATTTTATGATTGGTCAGGAATCAAGATTTATGGGAAGAATTTTAGAGAGAATTTTAGAAAATCACTGCGAGGAGAAAAAACAGCAAAAGCGACAGGAAAATATGACGGATGAACAAAAGCGGATTTTGTTTGATTCGACTCTTGAAAGTGATGTTACAAAAATGATAAGAGAAATTGGGATTCCCGCCCATATTAAAGGCTATCAGTATATCAGAGAGGGTATTATTATGGCAATAAAGGAGCCGGAAATCTTAAATTATATTACAAAGTATTTATATCCTACTATTGCAAAAAAATACCGAACGACAACGAGTAGTGTGGAAAGAGCAATCCGCCATGCTATTGAAGTGGCTTGGAATCGTGGAAAATTAGATTCTTTAGAGGAGATTTTTGGATATAGTGTAAGCTATGGAAAGGGGAAACCGACAAATTCCGAATTTATCGCTCTGATTGCAGATAAATTCCGTATAGATTATCGCGTAAAGGGGTATATGTCAAATCAATTTACTGCATAATATGCTTTCTTTACAAGGGCATATATGATATAATTATTCTTATGTATTGGACAAAAGTCTATTAGATAAGGAGAGCGATGCGGGTATATGAAGAGGATTGTATATGTAGCTTCGGAATGCGTTCCATTTATTAAAACCGGAGGATTAGCGGATGTAGTAGGAACACTTCCAAAGATATTTGATAAGAAGGAATATGATGTACGGATTATTATTCCCAATTATAAATGTATTCCATCAAAATATAGAGATAAAATGAAATTTATCTCGAATTTCCAGATGGATATCGGTAATCATTCCCAGTATGTTGGAATTATGTATATGGAATACGAAGGAGTTCCAGTCTATTTTATAGATAATGAATATTATTTTTCAGGATTGACTCCATACACGGAGGATCGTTGGGATATTGAACGTTTTTGTTTTTTTTCAAAAGCAGCATTATCCATACTTCCTGTTGTTGGTTTCAAACCGGATATAGTACATTGTCATGACTGGCAGGCGGGGATGGTTCCGGTTTATCTTAAGACGCTTTTTGCGGGAAATCCTTTTTTTAGCGGAATCCGTTCGATTATGACAATTCATAATCTGCGTTTTAAGGGCATATGGGATGTGGAGCACCTTAAGTATTGTACAGGTCTTCCGGATTATCTTTTTACACCGGATAAGTTAGAGATTCACAGAGATGCCTCCATGTTAAAGGGTGGTCTGGTTTATGCAGATAAGATTACAACGGTAAGTGAAACCTATGCACGTGAGATACAGACCCCTTTTTATGGAGAAGGATTGGATGGTCTGCTTCAGGCAAGACATCAGTCTTTGGTTGGAATTGTGAATGGTATTGATTATGATGTTTACAATCCGGAAAAGGATAGGAAGCTTGCAAAGACATACAATGTGACGAACTTCAAGAAGAATAAGGTGATGAATAAGACGGCACTGCAAAAAGAATTAGGATTGCCGGTTGATAAGAATCAGTTTGTCTTGGGCATTATTTCCAGATTGACTGACCAGAAAGGTCTTGATCTTGTGGATGCAGTGATGAATGATATCTGTCAGGATGGAGTGCAGTTCATTGTGCTGGGAACCGGTGATCCGAAGTATGAGAATATGTTTCGTTACTATCAGGGAATCCACCCGGCAAAGGTCAGTGCAAACATATACTTTTCGGATGCATTATCCCATAAAATGTATGGTGGCTGTGATGCCATTTTGGTACCATCCAGATTTGAACCTTGCGGACTTACACAGCTGATGGCGCTTCGCTATGGCTCGCTTCCGATTGTGAGAGAGACGGGAGGGCTTAAGGATACCGTAATTCCGTATAATGAGTTTGAACAGACAGGAACCGGATTTTCTTTTGCTAATTATGACGCAAAAGAGTTGTTAAATACCATTAATTATGCAAAGAGCGTATTCTATAACCAGAAGAAAAGCTGGGAGGATATGCAGGTGAGAGCTATGAATATGGATTATTCATGGGCGAATTCTGCAAAGAAATATGAGCAGTTATACCAATAGGAATTCCATCATAATGAAGTGGTGAAAAGGAGAGAAAAAATGGCATTTGATGGAATTGTAATTGCAAATATTGTAAAAGATATGAGAGACCTTCTTTTAGGAGGCAGAATTTATAAAATATACCAGCCGGAGCCGGATGAGATTAATCTGGTAATCAAGAATAACGGAATAACGTATCGTTTTATGTTGAATGCAAGTGCAACTTTGCCGTTGGCATACTTTTTAAGTGAGAATAAGGCAAATCCACAGACCGCACCGAATTTCTGTATGTTGCTTCGCAAACACATTGGAAATGGACGGATTGTCGGAATCAATCAGCCGGCATTTGAGCGTATTATCGAGATTGAGATTGAACATATGGATGAGATGGGAGATCTCTGCCGGAAAAAACTTACCACGGAGCTTATGGGAAAATACAGTAACATTATATTTATGGATGAAAATAATCGTATTATTGATTCCATTAAGCGGGTGGGAGCACAGATCAGTTCTGTGAGAGAAGTACTTCCGGGCTATGATTATGTTATGCCGCCGAATGATAAAGTATCGCCTTTTGATATTACAAGAGATATGTTTATTTCGGAGATACTGGGAAAATCCATGAGTATTGAAAAGGCAATTTATAGCTCCATAACCGGATTTTCTAAAGTAACGGCAGGGGAGCTTTGCTACGAGGCAGGAGTTGACGGAAATTTTAGTACAGATAGTTTAGCGGATGTCAATAAAGAGACATTGTATCAGGCATTTTGCACCTTGACAAAGCGGCTGAAGGAAGGTAGTTTTTCACCGGTGATTGCTTATGATGATGACGAGCCGGTGGCATTCAGTGCGATGCCGCTTCAGATGTATGAAGATTTACGGTTAGAGCATTTTTCTGATATTTCATCACTATTGCAGGCATTTTATGCAAAGAAGGATACGTTTTCAAGAATCCGACAAAAGTCAACGGAGCTTCGCAAGGTATTAAGTTCCGCTATTGAACGAACCTCTAAAAAATACGATATACAAAGAAAGCAGTTAAAAGATACCGAAAAAAGAGAGAAGTACAAGGTATATGGTGAATTGCTGCAGACTTATGGTTATGAGGCAAAGCCCGGAGATAAAAGTATTACGGTAATGAATTATTATACCAATGAAGAATTGGTAATTCCTCTTGATGAGACATTGACAGCGCTTGAAAATGCAAATAAATATTTTGCAAAATATAATAAGCTGAAAAGAACCTATGAAGCTTCTTTGAAGCTGGTGGAAGAGAGTAAAGCGGCACTTGATCAGCTGATTTCTTTACAAAACAGTATGGAGATTGCCACAACGGAAGGAGACCTTGCTGAAATTAAGGAAGAGATGGTTTTAGCAGGAATTATAAAGGCAAAGCCGGCGAAGAAGGGAAGCGGAAAACCGGAAAAAAGCAAACCACTGCATTATATTTCCTCTGATGGATTTCACATGTATGTGGGAAAGAACAATCTGCAAAATGATCGTTTAACCTTTAAGACAGCTGGACCAAAGGATTTGTGGTTTCACGCAAAGAAAATGCCCGGTTCCCATGTAATTGTGAAACTGGAGGGGGAAGAGGATGTGCCGGATGCAACCTATGAGGAAGCTGCAAGGCTTGCCGCATTTTATTCCTCTGGAAAGACCAGCCCAAAGGTGGAGATTGATTATACAAGGCGTGGTAATTTGAAAAAACCGCCACAAAGTAATCCGGGATATGTGATTTATCACACAAATTATTCCATGGTTGCATTGCCGGATATCAAAGGGATTAAAGAGGCAGAAAATTAAAAAAATAGTAGTTTACAATGAGATGTTTTTATGTTAATATCTCTTAGTACGTCAACCGTTACTCTGACTAAGGACACTCCGACCTTACTCTGGGTGACTGGCATTTATATTATTTATTTAAAGGAGGATACAATTATGGTATCAGCAGAGCAGAAGAAAGAGATTATTGAGAAGTATGGTCGTGGTGCTAATGACACTGGTTCACCAGAGGTTCAGATTGCATTACTTACAGCAAGAATCAATGATTTACAGGGTCATTTCAAGGATCATCCAAAGGATCATCATTCAAAGCGTGGTCTTCTTAAGTTAGTTGGACAGAGAAGAAATATGTTAGCTTACTTAAAGAAGATTGATATCGAGCGTTACAGAAGCTTAATTGAGAGCTTAGGCTTAAGAAAATAATTTCTATGCAGAGTTACCCTGCGGTCAGAAACAATTCTGGCTGCAGGGTATTTTTGTGGTATTTCTGAAATCATTTAAAAAGAATTGCGTATATTGGGGTTTTGTTGTATGATTGTCTATGCAATAGCCAGCATTTTAGTATTGGAATAGGAAATGCTTTGCTTGATATTAAAAAAGTGTTAAGGGAGTAATAACATGTTAAACCAGTTTTCTAGAACCGAAATCTTATTTGGACAAGAAGCAATGAATAGATTAGAGAATTCAAGGGTAGCTGTATTTGGCATTGGTGGTGTCGGTGGTTATACAGTAGAAGCGTTGGTTAGAAGCGGTGTTGGTGCTATTGATTTGATTGATGATGATAAGGTGTGTTTGACGAATCTGAATCGTCAGATTATTGCTACTAGGAAGACAATAGGAAAGTATAAGACGGATGTAATGCAAGAACGGATTTTAGAGATTAATCCGGATTGCAAAGTAGAAGTGCATAAGTGTTTTTATTTACCGGAGAATAAAGACGATTTTGATTTTACAAAATATGACTATATTGTTGATGCCGTGGATACGGTGACTGCAAAGATACAACTTGTGATGGAAGCACAGGAAAAAGAAGTACCTATAATCAGTAGTATGGGTGCTGGCAATAAGCTGAATCCGGCAGAATTTGAAGTGGCAGATATTTATAAGACCTCTGTTTGCCCTCTTGCAAAAGTTATGCGTAGAGAATTAAAGAAACGTGGTGTAAAAAAGCTAAAAGTAGTTTATTCGAAGGAAAAACCAATCCGTCCCATTGAAGATATGGCAATCAGCTGTCGGACAAACTGTATTTGTCCACCGGGAGCACAACATACCTGTACAGAAAGAAGGGCTATTCCAGGTTCAACAGCATTTGTACCATCCGTGGTAGGGATGATTATTGCGTCTGAGGTCATTAAGGATTTGGTAGAGAGGAAAACGAAATGATTCGTAAAACGATAGAACAATTAGGAGAAGATAATAGAGATAAGCTTGTCATTGATATCCGCAGCAAAGAGGAGTATGAGAAGGAGACTTATCCGGAAGCAGTTCATATATTTTGGGAGGAATTTGATAGACATATTGATGAGATTCCAAAGGATAAACCAGTGTATCTTATTTGCTATACCGGACAGAAAAGTGATGAAATTGCAGAGAGATTATCAGACAAAGGATATGAAATCTATAGTATTGAAAACGGATACCATTCATATTTACGTTTAAAATTAAGACAATTAATGGAACAGGAAGAAAAGACGCAGTCCGTTACCTATAAGGATGTTGAGCGCAGTATCGTCAAAAAATTCCGTAAACAGATTTGGAGACCATTTGTAAAGGCAATTAATGAGTATGATATGATACAGGATGGTGATAAAATTGCGGTCTGCATTTCCGGGGGAAAAGATTCCATGTTGATGGCAAAACTTTTTCAGGAATTAGAACGGCATGGACGTAAGAATTTTGATGTGGTTTTTCTGGTAATGAATCCAGGGTATAATGAATTAAATTATCAAACGATTCTTGACAATGCAAAACTGTTGAATGTACCAATTACGGTATTTGAGTCTGATATTTTTGATACTGTGGCAAAGGATGATATAGGAGGTTCCCCATGTTATCTATGTGCAAGAATGAGAAGGGGCCATTTGTACAGCAGGGCAAAAGAACTTGGTTGTAATAAGATAGCATTAGGGCATCATTTTGATGATGTAATTGAAACCATTGTTATGGGGATGCTTTATGGCGGACAGATTCAAACCATGATGCCGAAGCTGCATAGTACTAATTTTGAAGGGATGGAGTTGATTCGCCCACTTTACCTTGTCAGAGAAGAAAATATTAAACATTGGAGGGATTATAATAAACTTCACTTTATTCAGTGCGCCTGTCGTTTTACCGAGAGCTGTGCCTCCTGTGGTGGAACAGAGAAAGGTTCAAAACGGGCAGAAGTAAAAGAATTGATAAAAGAGCTGGCTGAGAAGGATCCTGTTGTGGAAATGAATATTTTTCGAAGTGTTGAAAATGTCAATTTAAATACGGTAATTGCTTACAAACAGGATGGCGAAAAACATCATTTTCTGGATGAATATTAAGTGATTATGTTTGGTTATGTGATAATTGTATGAAAAATCTGTATCATGTATAATAAATATAGATTTTGATATGAAGAGAATGTATAATAAAGGTTAGGTTAATTAATAAATGGAATATACAGAGGGGATACGGAAATAGTATGATAGATTGGAATTTATCTTTTGATATAGCGGCGTTATTTATTATGGTGCTGGTCTTTATTTGGTATTACAATGAGAAAAGGATACCTTTAATAAGCCATCGAGCTTTTTTGGTATTTATGGGTACTTGTTTTGCTGCGACAGGACTTGAAGTTTTGGCTGTGCAGCTGGCTCAGAATATAGAAGAGATGGGATATGATTCGTTTTATACTGTATTTACGATGCAGACTCTGGCATTTAATCTTGTACCGGTTACGTTGGCGTATTATATGTTGCTTTTAGCTCATGTTGATATTAACAGACATAAGTTATTACATAATTTTTTTCGGTTTTGTATTGCGGTAAATGTTGTGGTTGCTTTGGTAAATCTAAAACTGCAGTGGGCTTTTACCTTTGAAAATGGAACCTATAAGGTGAATTATGCAGGCATGGTTCTATATGTTATTGATGGAATTATGGTATGTATATGTATTATTACAATGATTCTTGCAAAACAGAATTTTATGTTTTTACGGATGATTCCGATAGCATTTACATTGATATGCGCAATCGTATTTTGTATTGCAGAGATATTTTATGGTTATCCGATGGTAAATTTTATGCTGGCAGCGATTAGTTTGACACTTTACTATTATCAGCAAAATTCCGGTAAGGTGATTGACGCGGTGACAGGACAGTATAATCGTAGATTTATGGGGGAATATTTACAGAACAAATATATTGATCAAACGGAATTTGGACTACTTGTGATAGCAATGGATGACTTTAAGTTTGTGAACAAGATGTATGGTGTGGAAAATGGTGACCATTTATTATATCAGATAGGACATTTTTTAGAAAAAATGAAAACGGCGGACATTGTTTTTCGTTTTGGCTCCGACCAGTTTTGGGTAATATTAGATAAGAATATAGATGCAATGACAGAGACAGCAGAATCTATTCAGGAAAGATTTCGTCATCCTTGGTATAGCGAGGATCAGTCGGCTATTATGATGTCAGCGTCTATATGCTGTGTGGAATGTCCAAAAGATGCAGAGTCATATGGGGAATTGATTGAGGTAATTGATTATTCTATGTCCATGGCGAAAAAGACACATAAAGGATTGATTACGTATACCAATGAGATAGATCTTGATAAGATAAAGCTGGAAAAAGCAATTGAGAAAGCCATAAAGCTTGCTATTGACAGGGATGAACTGCTCGTATATTACCAACCGATTTTTTCTGTGAAGGATGGCGTATATAATTCAGCTGAGGCATTGGTGAGACTGCATGATGAAGAACTTGGATGGATTTCACCGGAAGATTTCATTCCAATTGCGGAG
The DNA here is from genome assembly GCA_029012085.1 of Clostridiales bacterium. GTDB lineage: Bacteria > Bacillota > Clostridia > Lachnospirales > Lachnospiraceae > CAG-590. The sequence goes on along the minus strand of JAQXLK010000379.1, from coordinate 15,521 downwards.
AAAAATGGTCTGATTGTGGAAATGGGAGAGATGATTCTGGAAAAAGTCTGCAAGTTTATTCATGATTTTAAAATATCTGAGACAACAGTGGAATATATTGAGGTGAATATTAGTCCGGTGCAGCTGGTACAGCGTGATTTTGCAGATCGTGTGAAAAAGATTTTAGAAAAATATGAGGTGAAACCAGATCAGATTAATATTGAGATAACAGAAACTGCAACAATGAATGTAGTATCTACGGTTTCGGAGAATATCAATAGTCTGGTGAATTATGGTATTACACTGTCGTTAGATGATTATGGTTCGGGAAATGCAAATATTGACTATATTAATCATATGCCATTTAAGATTATTAAAATTGATAAATATATTATCTGGGATTCCTTTAAGAATAGTAAAGCAGGAATTACATTGGAATATACAATTGGAATGTTAAATGCGTTAGAACTTTTTATTGTGGCAGAAGGTGTTGAAACGGAAGAAATGAAAACACAGCTTGCGGAATTTGGCTGTCATTTTATGCAGGGCTGGCTATATTCGAAGGCTGTACCGGATACTGAATTTGTGGAGCTGTTACAGGCAAAGGCATAGATTATGAATGAGAAAAAATGATTACAGGGGGATGTATAATGAAAAAATGGGTGAAACAATGGATAAGTGTGGTAGTGGTTGGAAGTCTGCTGGTTGGAAGTATGACAGGCTGTGGTAGTAATAAGGATACTAATGTTTCTGATTCGATTGTCTCTACCGAACAGTCAAATGATGGAAAACAGGATGGCGCTGAAAAACAGATGGAATACAAAAAGAAGATTTCTGAACGTCAGATTGTTGTACCGGATAAGACAGATAAATACCGTACTTTTTATGAAGTATTTGTTTATTCTTATTATGACAGTAATGATGATGGAATAGGGGATATAGCGGGTCTTACGGAGAAACTTGATTATTTAAATGACGGGGATGAAACAACAGATTCTGATCTTGGAGTAACCGGAATCTGGCTCATGCCAATTATGCCATCTACAACTTATCACAAATATGATGTGAAAGATTATATGAATATTGATCCTTCTTATGGTACCTTGGAAGATTTTGACACATTGATAGCGGAGTGCAACAAGCGAAACATTAATGTAATTGTGGACTTGGTAATGAATCATACTTCGGCAAAACATCCATGGTTTACAGAAGCTTGTGATTATTTAAGAGGATTAGGGGATGGAAATCCAAATCCGGCTGACTGCCCATATGTTGAATACTATCATTTTAGTAAAGAGGCAGCAGGGGGTTATGCTCCATTAGAAGGGACAGATTGGTATTATGAAGCACAGTTTTGGGATCAGATGCCGGATCTTAATCTTGATAATGAAGCAGTAAGGGAAGAATTTAAAAATATTTGTCAGTTTTGGCTCGATCGGGGAGTGGCCGGTTTCCGTTTAGATGCAGTAAAAGAATATGAGACAGGAAAACCAAGTGATAATATAGAGATTCTGAGCTGGTTTAATGCCATGGTAAAAGAGCTGAATCCGGATGCTTATCTGGTTGGTGAGGCGTGGACGGATCAGAGTGAATATGCAAAGTATTATGAGAGTGGAGTCGATAGTTTCTTTGATTTTGCCTATGCCGATAAAGATGGAAGAATTGCAAAGGTTGTAAATGGACTTATACAGGCAGATGCTTACGGAAAAAGTCTGGAAGAGTCTGAGGCGCTTTATGCTTCCATAAACGAAAATTATATTAATGCCCCATTTTATACGAATCATGATTTAGCGAGAGGAGCAGGGTACTATTCCGGAGATTATAGTGATAACAAGACGAAGATTGCGGCTGCAATGAATCTGTTTATGAGTGGTAATGCATTTATTTATTATGGTGAAGAAATTGGAATGAAGGGTTCTGGCGAAGATGAGAATAAGCGTCTCGCTATGATATGGAATTCGGATTCTTCTGCAGAGGGGATGTGTAAGGGACCGGATATTTCTAAGCCGATTAAAATGAAATATGGAAGCTTAGAAGAACAGCAGAAAGACAGTACTTCTGTATATCAGTATTTTAAAGATGCAATACGAATCCGTAATCAGTTTCCCTCCATCATAAAAGGTAGAACAAGTTATATAGATGGTGTTTCGAGTGATACACTTTGTGTAATTGAAAAAAGTTATGAGAACGAGAAAGTATGTATTTTCTATAATTTGTCAGAGCAGAGTAGTACAGTGCAACTTGGAGATGTGATACTTTCAGGAAATGATGTACTTACGGAAGAGATGTTAGAGGCAACTCTTGTAACAACAAAAGAAGGTGTGACCATAACCGATGGTGTTATGACAATGCCTGCTTATTCTGTAGCAGTCTATTTAGTGAGTGAATAGGGAAAGAAGAGATTGGTTATGACACACATTTTTATTGTCAATCCTCATGCAGGACAGAAAACATTTGCAGATGATTTGCGTGCGAAGTTAGCAAATATTGAAGGCTTGAATTATTTTGTGTTTAATACCAGATATGCTGGTTATGAAACAGAGCTTGTTCGGAAAATTCAACATATATTTGAGGGAGAAAAACTTCGATTTTATTGTTGTGGTGGTTCAGGAACTATGCGGAAGATGTTAAGTGGATTTGATAATCTTGAAGAAGCCGAAGTAGCTTTTTTTCCGTGTGGATTAACGAATGATTTTTTGAAGGTTTTTGACAATGATGAGAAACGATTTCATCAGATAGAAGAGTTGATAAATGGAGAGGTTATTAAAGTAGATTATATCCAGACAAATTATGGCGTTGCATTGAATACCTTTTCAACAGGATTCGATGCAGACTATGTAACATTGTTTGACAAATACCGTATGCTTAGTGTGTTTAATGAGCAGATTCCATATAGTTTGGCAGTACTCTGTTCTTTATTTGTTTCAAGGCATGAAGCTTATGAAGTTTGTATAGATGATGAAAAGCAGCTGGAGGGTAGTTTTTCAGAAATAATCTTTGGTAATGGAAATGTGCTGGGCGGTAATATGTATTTTTATAGGGATATAAATTATAACGATGGTTATGCCGGTTGTTGTATGATTCCTAATATGCGTAGTCTAAAGCTTCTTCCACTTCTTTTAGCATTAAAAAAACAGGATTATGATGAAACAGAAACAAAGGCGTCTTGTTTTAAGTGTAAAAATATTCGAATTGTACGTAAAGATGGTGCCCCGTTTTCCATGAATCTGGATGGAGAAATTATTCATAATATCAAAGAATGGTCAGCTCATATTGTGCATGAAGGGCTTCATTTTGTTGTTCCTAAGGGGGTGAAGGTATGAGTTCTGATTATAGCATGGGACGGTTGAATAATCTGTGGTTTTATTATTTTGAGGCTGCTATTATTTTTATCTATGCTTTCGTGACGGGCGTATTCCCGATTGCTGTGACGATTGGGATTTTGATATATCATGTGGTAACCGGTATTTTTTTGTTTGTGACACCGAAGGGAATTCCTATGAGGCTGTCTCGCTACAAACGGTTACAGATTGTTTTATTGATGGTGAATGCTGTTATATTAAGCCTTACTTTTCAATCCGGCTATATATTTTTATATACGATGTATTTACGTGTGATAACGACATTTGTATATATGGATGAAAAATTATGTCGTTTCCAGGCAAAGCTTATGATGATCTTTACGATTGGTATGTATGCAACAGGTTTTTTGGGAGTTTCACAAAAACCAGTTACGTTGGAATTGATATTGGCTTTTGTATCTCTTTATGGCGCAAGCTGGATTATTACGAATCTTGCAAGAATCCTTACCTTTGAACGAAGAAATAGCTTTGAGCAGGAGCGGAGTCTTGATGACATGTTAAAGGTTGTTGAGATGAAATGTGATGAAGCACGCATGGCAGCAAGAAGCAAAACAAAGTTTTTATCTAATATGTCTCATGAAATTCGAACTCCGATAAATACAGTGCTTGGTATGAATGAAATGATATTACGGGAGACTACCGACTCCAATATCCATCAATATGCTAGTAATGTGGAGAAGGCAGGAAAGATGCTGTTATCTCTTGTAAATGATATTTTGGATTTTTCTAAGATTGAATCCGGTAAGATGGAAATTATTCCTGTACAATATCAGGTTAGTTCTGTATTGAATGACATAGTGAGTATGTTAAAGCCGAAAGCCGATGAAAAAGAATTGCTATTAACAATGGAAGTGAACCCTAATATTCCAAATCTTCTTGTGGGTGATGAGGTTCGTATTCGACAGATTGCGACAAATCTTTTAAGTAATGCAATTAAATATACTGCTGAGGGAACGGTTACACTGATTGCAGATTTTCGGAAAAAAGCAGAAAACTCAATTGTACTTTATCTTGCTGTAAAGGATACAGGAATTGGCATTAGGGAGGAAGATACGCCAAAGATTTTTTCATCTTTTCAACGAATTGATGAAAAAAGGAATCGAAATATAGAAGGGACGGGTCTTGGTCTCTCCATTACCAGTCAGCTTGTGGAATTGATGAATGGTACGATTGAAGTTGAAAGTAGTTACGGAGAAGGTTCGTTATTTTCTGTTATTATTCCCCAGACAGTAGCAGATTTTAAGCCAATTGGAGTCATAGGACAATACATAGACAGGGATGAATCACATCAGTATCAGACGTTATTTACTGCACCGAACGCTCATATTTTAGTAGTAGATGATAATGCCATGAATCTTGCGGTAGCGAAGGGATTATTAAAGCAGACACAGGTGCAGGTTGATACGGCATTAAGTGGTGAAGAATGTATCCGAATGCTGCGTAGGAAGAAATACAATATTCTTTTATTAGATCATATGATGCCGGGGATGGATGGTATCGAAACATTAAAACATATTAAAGAGGAACGTATAGCAGAGAGTATGCCGGTTATTGCATTAACTGCCAATGCTGTGTCTGGTGCAAGACAGATGTATTTAGATTGTGGATTTCAGGATTATCTTTCTAAGCCAATTGTAGGGGAAAGTTTGGAAAAAGCACTATATAACTGGCTGCCAAAAGACTTGGTAATACATAGTATGGAAGAAGAATATTTTGAGACGGATGAAAAGTCCGAAAGTAGAAATTTAAAAACAGAAGTTTCAAGCGGGGAGAATCATATATATGAGAATATTATGGAAGATGTATCGGATTTATTGATGTTTGATCACAATGTTGCAATGGAATATTGTGGTGGAGATGAAGAGATTTTCAAACAGATACTTTCTATGTATAAGGAACAGAGCAAAGAATATACTGATAAAATGGAGGAGTACTTTAATTCTCGTGATTGGGAGAATTATCGTACCATTGTTCATGCAATTAAAAGTACTTCGAAGACGATTGGCGCTGTTGCATTTTCAGACCTTTCTGCTTCTATGGAGATGGCTGCAAAGAATAAGGATGAAGAGAGTTTGTTAGAAAAGCATGGTTACTTTATACAACAATATAAGTTAATATTGAAAAAAATAGGGGAAATGTGATAAAATACTCATATAAAAATACAGTACGAAAGAGAAATAGGAGGGGCTTATGAAGCAGACAGTCAAAATATGTAACACAGCAAATTTTGAAGATTCTTTGAGGAGCATTGCATCTGCAAATCTTGTTGTTTTGATGGCACCATCTGCTGTTTTTGAGCAGTGTGCCGGGAAGATGAATGATATAATTCCGAATATTCCTAATATTGGGGTTTGTGGACAGGGATATTATCAGTTAAGTGACCATCCAGAGGATGTTATGTTGATTGGTTTTTACGAATGTGAGACTATTGTTGACGTGATTTCTGATGTGGAAAGACCGATTTTATCAGTAGAAAAACTTATGAATAACGTGGTACAGATTAAGGGCAGTAGTAATAATACGGTGTGTCTGGATTTTGCTACCGGTAATGACAGTGTTATTGTTACGACTTTCAATGCGTGTCTGAATGAGAAGGGAATTGATTTAATTGGAGCAACAGCATGGGATAATAAAGTCAGTTGTAATGGAGTTGTTTATAACAATGCCTGCGTATATGCGTTAATCAAGAATCTTAATGGGACAATCCGTACTTATAAGGAGAATATATATTGTATGGATGAAACAATGCCAACCTTTATTGCAACAAAGATAGATGAAGCGGCTCAGAAAATTATTTCTTTAGACAACCGAAGTGCAGCTTCCGTATATCAAAATGCGTTACAAATAAAGGAAAGTGATATCGAAACACAGACATTTCAAAATCCAATCGGACGATTGGTTGGAGAGGATATATATATTATATCGATTAAGAGCAGATGTGCCGATGGCAGCTTAGAATGTTATAAGCGTGCAAATCATATGGATGCTTTGACAATTTTGAAGCTGGGGGATTATGAATCCATTATTGAGGATACGGTTGCTGCTATCAGGAAAGATATGCCTTCTTTGAAAGGAGTATTTTCCATCAATTGTATTCTGCGATATTTGATGTTCAAAGATTTGAATTACATGGACAATTACCTTAAAACAATGAATCAGCTTGGTACTCATGTCGGTCTGGTGGGATGTGGAGAGCACTATAAGACGCAACATGTAAATCAGACGATGACATGCTTCGCATTTGATTAATATAGTAGAAGAATCGGAAAGGAATGAGGGTGACATATGGGTATATTTCGTAAAAAGAAAGCGGTTGATTTAGAAGAATCGGTAATCACAGTAGCAAAAGATAATATCAAAGAGAATGATGCGGCTGTTAAACAAATGGCAAAGTATCAGAAAAAACAAGTGCAATCTGTTATGGAAGAAGATTTAAAGATGACACAGGATATTCAAAAAATCCAAAAAGAATTTGATTCCATTGTTGGAAATATGGATACTCTTGACGATAGTGTCAATAATTTCAAAAATAATTTTCATAATCTTTTAGATACGGTTAATGAATATCGTGAATATCAGTCACGTGTACATGATTCTATCCAGACAGCTCAGAATCGTGTTGCTTCTTTTGCACAGGATTCAAAAGAAATGATGAATCGTTTTGGAACCTTAGACAGTTCCTTTAATGAGTTGGCAGAATCAGTGGAGAATATTGAACTATGTGCCAAGGGTATTGAAGAGATTGCAGCCCAGACAAATCTGCTTTCTTTGAATGCAAGTATTGAAGCTGCCCGTGCTGGTGAAGCCGGAAGAGGATTTGCAGTAGTTGCAACAGAGGTTCAAAGTTTATCAACAGAAATTAAACAGTTAGTAGACCGGGTAAATTCCAGTGTTGAGATGGTGTGCGCATCCATTGAAAAGATGAATATTTCTGTTGCTTCCAGTAAGGAAATGATGGTTGCTAATTTGGAAAATACACAGAAAATAGATGATGATTTTGCAGCCATTATTGATGAGACTGATAAAATAGAAACTTTCAATGGAAAGATTGAATCCATGGTGGAAGATTCGGATGGCAAGCTTGCACATATTTCTGATTTTATTGATTCATCTAAGGAATCATATGCTTCAGTAGAGGATTTTATTAGTCAGGTTGAAGTTAATACCAAATCAAAAGGTATTATGTATGAGGACATTAATAATATTATCAAACAGTTTGAGACACTCTAAATTAATGATTGACATATCTTATGTTTATGTTATAATAATCAACAAGTAGAAAGTTTGGAAACAAACTAAAAATATATGCTTCTTTTGAGGCATATATTTTTTTATAATTCAACTAGCACTCGTTAACAAAGAGTGCTAACAAAAAGGAGGAAGGAAAATGCCAGATCATACAGATATTGTTAAGTTATCCCATGAATTGACGTATCAAAGATATTTATTTAACAGAGAACATATTAAAGATATTTTTATGAAAATGAGCATTCCTGAATATATTGCATTGCATTATATTGCTTCGGAAGGTGAAGAGCTGGACATTTATTCAGGACGCACATACTTAAAAGATTTATCTATAAAACTGCAGATGACAATGCGACAGACATCAAAAATGATAGAACGATTAAGAGATGCAGGATATGTTTTATGGTCTCATGATGGTAATGGAAGTGAGGGTACATATGTTACAATTACAGAAAGTGGAAAAAGTATACTTCAGGAGCAGGAGAAAACACTGAAACATTATTATAGTAAGGTGTTCGAAAAATTTGGAAAAGAAAACTTAATTCAGCTTTTGCAGCTAATGAAACAGTTAGAAACGGTTATGAGCAGCGAAATGGAGAATCTGGAGGTGGAAAGTAGTGAAGATGGAGAAAATGAATGATTATGCCAGTGAGTTGGAAAAAACATGCTTGGAAAATGATAATATATCGCCTCGTTTATTTGAAGAATATGGAGTAAATCAAGGTTTAAGGGATGAAAATGGAAAAGGTGTTCTTACCGGACTTACGAACATATCAAAAATTGTTTCCTCAAAAATTGTAGATAATCAAAAGGTTTCTTGTGATGGAGAGTTGTGGTATCGTGGTTATCGGGTTGAGGACTTGATTCATCATTTAGATGAGGATGAATTTGGATATGAAAAAATAGCATTCCTTCTTTTGGCAGGAAAAATGCCAAACAGGCAGGAAGAAGCAGAGTTCAAAAAGATGATTGGGGAGAGCAGAACCTTACCGACCAATTTTACGCGTGATGTGATTATGAAAGCACCGTCAGAAGATGTCATGAATTCTATGACCAGAAGTATTCTTACGCTTGCTTCTTATGATAAACGGGCAAAGGATACCAGTATCAGTAATTCGCTGCGTCAATGTATTCAGTTGATTAGTGAATTTCCGTTGTTGGCAGTATACGGATATAATGCTTATAATCATTATGAAAAAAATGACAGTATGTTCATTCATCATCCTGATAAGAAGCTTTCTACGGCAGAAAATCTTTTGATGATGATGAGACCGGATAAAAAATATACGGTTACAGAGGCGAAAGTTTTAGACACTGCATTAATTTTACATATGGAACATGGAGGAGGTAATAATTCTACCTTTACTACACGTGTGGTCACATCTTCAGGGTCAGACACCTATTCAACTATGGCTGCGGCAATGTCTTCCCTGAAAGGACCAAAACATGGCGGAGCAAATATTAAAGTTATGGAGATGATGGATGATATTCGAAAACATGTTAAAGATTATTCAGATGAAGAGGAGATAGATGCATATCTTCGAAAAATTGTAGATAAAGAAGCTTTTGATAAGAAAGGCCTGATCTATGGAATGGGACATGCCGTTTATTCTATTTCTGACCCAAGAGAAAGAGTATTCAAAGGATATGTAAAAAAGCTGGCAGAGGAAAAACAAAGACAAAAGGACTTGCAGCTATATGAAAATATTGAGAAGCTTGCACCAAAGATTATAGCTGAGAAAAGACATATTTACAAAGGTGTTAGTCCCAATGTTGATTTTTACAGTGGATTTGTGTATGATATGTTGGGTATTCCGGTGGAACTATATACAGCAATGTTCGCGGTAGCCAGAGTGGTAGGCTGGAGTGCACACAGAATCGAGGAACTGATATGTACGGATAAGATTATCCGGCCGGCATATATGAGCGTTATGGAAGAAAAGAGTTTGTGATGAGATGAAAAGTATTTTATTACTTGAAGATGATGAAAACTTAAATAGAGGAATCAGTTTAAAGCTAAGTAAGGAAGGATATCATGTGTTCTCAGCAGGTACCATATTGGAAGCAAAATCAATATTTTGCAAAGAAAATATTGATCTTGTCATTAGTGATATTACGTTACCGGATGGAAACGGTTTGGATTTTGGAAAAGTGGTAAGAGAAAAAAGCAATGCAGTTTTGATTTATTTAACAGCAATGGATCAGGAAATAGATATTGTAAATGGATATGATACAGGAGCAGACGACTATATCACCAAGCCTTTTTCTCTGATTGCCAGAATACGATTTGATAATTGAGGAGAAGTTATTTGGTATTGGATTTTTGTAAAGCAGGAACTTTGAAAAATAGGATAATGGAAAAATTTGTAAGAGTTGGAACTGTTGATTGCAGTTTCGACTCTTTCTTTATGCATGATGGAAGCAATGATAAAATTGTTCTTTACAGTAAAAAAGAGTTGTGATATATTATGAATGAACAAAAATTCATTCATAAAAAGAGGGAGAATATGCCAAAGTCAAAAGAACGATGTCAGGAGCTGCGGGAACAGATGCGGGAAACTATTTTGCAAAAGTCACTGCTATATTTTGCAAGGAATGGGTTTGCCGGAACCAAAATAAGTGATTTGTCCAGAAATATTGGAATCGGACAAGGAACCATTTATGTATATTTTGAGTCAAAGGAGGAACTGTTCCGGGAAATCTTAAAAATTGCAGACGGAAGTCAAACACTAAAACAAATGAAACTACTTGTGAAGATGCCGGTCAGTGCGAAGAAAAAAATCCGGATGTTGTCAGAGACCATTATGGAAAAACTGGAAACTGATGAAAACTTTGCGGCAATGATAGCGCTGAACACACAAATGCTACTGGAGAAAAATAAGGAATATTCGTCAGAAGATACGACATATCAGACCCAGTTGTATCAGTATACAGCAAAAATTATAGAACAGGGGCAAAAAGAAAAGAGTATGGTAGACGGCTCAAGTATGAAGCTTGCAGATTACTATTGGGGTGTGGTCTATTTGTATTCCCTGAAGCGTCTGTTTACAACGGAATATGAAATGATTTCCGTGGAGGATTTGGAAAGAACCATTGTGAAAGGGTGAGGTGCATATGAAAAAGGTAGCGATATTAACCGGAGCAACAGGCGGTTTAGGAAAAGAGTTTGTGAAACAGATTGTTAATGAGGATATTGATGAAGTGTGGGCGATTGCCAGAAATGAAAAAAAGCTCTCCGAGCTAAAGGCACAGTATGGAGAAAAGGTGGTGCCGGTGCCCCTTGATTTATCGGAATTGGAAGGGATACGGACGGTGGAGGTTATGCTGAAAGAGCAAGCCCCTTGTGTCAAGTACCTAATCAACAACGCAGGTCTTGCAAAAATGGGAAAATACAGTGAATTTACGCCAGAGGAAATAGACCAAACTATTAATGTAAACTGCAAAGCACCGGTACTGATGACTCAGCTTTGTATTCCATACATGGGAGAGGGAAGCCGGATTTTGCAGATTTCTTCTGCGTCTGCGTTTCAACCGAACCCGTATATTAATTTGTATGCGGCATCCAAGGCTTTTGAACGCAGCTATTCGAGAGCTCTCAATGTAGAATTAAAGGGAACGGGCATAACCAGTACCGCGGTGTGTCCAAGCTGGGTTGATACCGAACTTTTACAAAAAGAAATCAATGGAAAAACCGTTAGATTTCCGGGTATCGTAAGTGCAGAACGGGTAGTGAGGCAGGCAATCCGGGATGCAAAGAGGGGAAAGGATATGTCCGTATGCTCGTTGTATGTCAAGTGTCAGCATGTCAATGTAAAGATTCTGCCTCAAAAATGGGTTATGAAACTATGGATGGCAGGGCTCGATAAATATTTGAAGGAGAATTAGGTTGAAAAAATACATCCGAACAGAACGTGCAAACTTATTTGAGCCCGATGTGTATATTTCCATGGTGGTAAAAATAACAGGTGATGTTTCTAAAGAAGCTATGAGGCAGGCAGTAGAAAGAGCCTATGAAGCCAACGAAGCTACCATGTCGGAAATTGTGCTAACAGAGCAGGGAGACGCTTATTACGAAAAGAGGAGAAACAGTGGCTGCCGTACTTTTATAGAGAACAAGCCATGGATGGAGCTGCTTTGGCAAAGTGAAAAAGAAGCCTTTCATTTGAAAGACGGGGAACTGGTCAGAGTGTTTCTGACAGAGGAAGACGAGAAGCTTGTACTTTTTATCCATGCTCATCATTTGGTGGGAGACGGGAAGTCGGTTCTGATTTTATTAAAGGATATTGTAAATGCTTTGGATGGGCAGCGGCTTACTTATAAACCGATGAAGCTTATTGAACGGGATTTTTTGCAAAAGAAAGCAAGGCTGGAGGCAGGGATGAAGCCGCTGCTACGCCGTGTAAATCGAAAGTGGAAAAAGACGGGAAGGAGCTTTGGCTGGGAGGACTACTATGCGGTGCATAAGAAGTATTGGTTGGAGCATACCTCACAAATCTGTGTGCAGACGTATGATATCAATAAAATAAAGGCGCAATGTCCCAAGGGAATCACAGTAAACAGCTATATGATTACATTCTTGTTAAGAGATTATCCGACAGGTAAAACGGTGGGGATTCCGGTCAGTATCAGAGAAGAAGACGGAGGAATGTCCAATCAGACTTCCGGAATTGTTGTTAAGGCGAAGTATAACCGGAAGCGGTCCTTTGAAGAAAATTTGCGCACCGTTCATAAACGCATTTACAGGGAAATAAGAAGCAGGAACAAGAAATATTTTGTTCTGCTATTTATGGAGTACTTGTGCCCTTCATTGACGGATGCAGTCTTATTACAAACCCATGGGTGTTACCAAAACAAATTGTCAGAAAAAATGGCAAGAATCATGGGTTATATGGGAGAAGGCGGCAGAGATTTAGGCGTTACGAATCTGAATCAGATTGACATTCCGGATAAATATAGCAATTTTTCCATAGAGAGCATTCAATTTATTCCGCCTAGTGTATCCTATACGACAAACGTAATAGGAATCAGTACTTTTCAGGATGTATTAACAGTTACCAGGAAAATGGACGGGAATTAGAGAATAAAGCATTGGAAAATATTGCGTGGTTTAAGTACAAGTAGGAGGAATACTTATGTCTACTTTGGAAAAAATAATGGGAGATGATAAGATGATTTTTACATATTTGATACAGTATGAAGGTGGCGATAATTTTGGAAGTATTGAATTTTGTGCACAAACAAAGAATGAAGCGCGTAAATTATTCAATGACTGGTGCATTATAGATAATAAGATGAATGTACCGGTTGTGCCAAAATCTATTGAAATTGTATATAACGAAGAGGATGCTTTGGAGTATGGTGACAATTATTATAGAAGATAATGTGATTGCTTAATGGATATGAAAAAATGTCTGATGTATTTCTAGCTCGTGCGGCAGAGATATTGGCAGATACAAGTACAGGCTTGCCCTGTAAAATGAATTATATTTGAATAATTTCGTAATCAGATAAGTTCCTTAGTAGTAGGAATTTTTGTCTTACTACTAACGGGTAGTAATAACTTGCTCCATCTTGCCGTATTTTGTCAAGATGACAGATTAAGAACACTTTTCACAAATCACGGGACTCCCTTGCAAAATAGGGCATTTTAAGGCAAATTAAGGTGAAATATTACAATGATAAAAGTTTTATTTATTTGTCACGGCAATATGATTTGATACTCCTACAAAGCCTGTAAATAAGCCATTTCTTAGTGGAAAATGGTCTTTATTACACAATTACTACACGTTTTTTGAGAAATAGCTCGGTATGATTTTTAAGAAGGTTGAAATATATCTTCTTTTTTGTTTGCTAAAAATAACTTACAAAAAGAGTTAACGATTCTGATTCGGCAGAGTTAACAAAAAGCAACAAGAAATTGCGTATAAAATAAATGATTTGGGAATATAATGTAATAATGATAATAAAATGAAAAAAAATATTGCATTAAATTTAAAAAGGTGGTATTGTATGAATGAGATAACAAAGGAAGGTTGTGTTGATATGAAAATACAAGCGGTTTTAATTGATGGTTTTAAGAATTTATCAAACGTAAGAATATCGTTTGATAATATTACAGCACTTGTTGCTTTAAATAATTTTGGAAAATCAAATGTGCTTTCAGGTATTGATTTTGGATTGGATTTTATTAAGGCGTCCATAGAGGATAAAAAGGATATGATGTCCAATTCTAATCTGATTCCTATCAATTGTAGTATGATTGGAAGAAATTATAAATATGAGATGGAGGTATCTACTGACATCGATGGTGAGGAATATATTATTCAGTATGGCTATGAGTTTGAGTGGAAGGATAATGAGGACAAAGAACCTAGAATAGTATCAGAGTTTTTGAAAGTTAAACTTAATGAAAAAGGACAAAAGTTTACACAGCTAATCAATAGAACTGCTGACACAGCATTATATAAGAGCTCAGAGACTGGAAGATGCTCATCAAAGATTAATGTTGAGGAAGCTGAATTGGTTGCCAATAAGCTAAGAGCCTATGATGAGTTATATTATGCTCAGATTATTACAAAGCTTAATGGAATGAAAATATATATGGAAAACAATCTGGATGCAAAGAGCTTTTATCAGCCAGACCCTATCATACGTAAAGGCTTTGAGAATGAGATGATAAATGCTGATAATTTGCCGCGTGTTATTTATAATTTGAAAAAACAGAATCCAGATAAATTCGAATTGTTAAAAGATGTGTATTTTCAATTGTTCCCTGATATTGAGGATGTTATTGTTAAGCAATTTAAAATTAATGGATTAACAAATAATGACGAACTGCCAGAAAATCTTCCGTTTGTTTTTTCAAATAATTATCATGTATTGTTTGTTAAAGAAAAGAATTTAGCAAATCCAGTGAACTTTTCCATGATGTCAGATGGGGCAAAGAGAGTTTTTATGATATTGACTAAGATAATAGTATCTAGCGTCAGCAATATTTCGTTGATAGCGATTGAGGAACCAGAAAACTCTGTGCATCCAGGTTTGTTCCAGGCATACATCCAGATTATTAGTCAACTGTTAGATGATTGTAAAGTTATTATTACAAGTCATTCACCATACATTATCAGTTACCTAAATCCTTCTTGGATTCATGTTGGTATGAATAGAACGGCTGGAGTGGCTGAGTTCTTTACATTTAAGAAGTCAGGTCAGAAACAGCTGGAAAATGATGCTGCTGGTTTTAATATGAGCATGGGAGACTATCTGTTTTCAATGCTTGCGGATTCAGAGAGTAATATAAGTGATTATTTGGAGTGTGATGCCGATGAGTAAATGCCTTGTACTTTTTGTAGAGGGTGATACAGAGGTTGAATTTTACAAACAGGTAATTGCTAATGCCAGAAAGTTACATCCTGCGGGAAGATTTAATACAAGTATTGAATATAGGAACGTAAGAGGTGTAGGCGGCTTTAAAAGTATTGCTCTTAGGAAATTTACAAAAGAAATAAAAACAAAATATGATGACGATTGTGAGTTTACAATCGTTCTATGCAGTGATACGGATGTATTTGATTTTGCACCTAAGCCTCCGATAAAGTGGGACGAAGTAAAGAAGGAACTTCTGGCTAATGGAGCCAGTAAAATAATACATGTCCAGGCGAAGAAGTCCATTGAGGATTGGTTTTTATACGACCTTGATGGTATCTTGAGGTTTTTAAGGTTAGGTAAAAATACAAAAGTATCTGGCAAGAACGGATATGATAAGCTTCAGCGTTTGTATAAGCAGGCCAATAAAGTTTATTATAAAGGGTGAAAAAACGAGAAATGAAATAGATACAATTATTAATTGTCTATTTTTTCTTGATTTGCCACACTCTGCATTTTTGGAGCGATTTACATTATTCTCGAAATCCCTTGCAAAACAGGGCTTTT
>JAQXLK010000378.1 GCA_029012085.1 Clostridiales bacterium | reverse complement strand
TATGATGGAAGGAATTTGTTTAGACCGGCGGAAATGAAGGAAGCCGGAGTAGAATATTACAGCATTGGACGATAAAAAATGCGGCTGCTTTTTAGCAGCCGCATCTTTTGCTTATAATATATCTTGGTCTTGCTTTGATCTCGTTATAAATTCTGGAAATATAGTGCCCGATGATTCCCAGACTGATCATAAGGACACTGCCTATGATCAGTTGCAACAAGATGACGGTGGTAAATCCTTCTAAGGCTGTCCCGGAAAAGTATTTGTATAGTGACTGGATTCCCAGTGCGAATGATGCAATCAGCATAATCCAGCCCATAAGAGTTACAAATTGCATGGGAACTCCTGAAAAGGAAGTAATATTTTGGACAGCATATTTGGTCAGGCTCCATATAGACCATTTGGAGGAACCAATGGCACGCTCCTGAACTTCAAAGGGAATGGTGGTGGACTTAAAACCTACCCATGAGGAGAGCGCCCGGAAAAAGGGTGTTCGCTCGGGCATAATCAGGAGTGCATCCACAGCCTTTCGATCCATCAATTTGAAATCAGATGCCTGAGCCATATCAATACCGGTTGCCTTGCTGATAAGTTTATAAAATCCCTTAGCACACAGGGTATGCAGAGGATTTTCTTTTCCACGGGATGTTTTAACCCCTTCTACGACCTCGTAACCTTTCTGCCAGAGATGATACATATCCGGTAAAAGGGTGGCAGGATGCTGCAAATCACAGTCCATAATGGTACAACATGCTCCCTCTGCTGCTTCCAAGCCGGCGAAAATAGCAGCTTCTTTTCCGAAATTTCTGGAAAAGGAAAGCCCTTTTACTTCGGGATATTCTTTGGAAAGCTCACAAATATGCGGATAGGTTAAATCTGTAGAACCATCATCTACAAAGATAATTTCAAAAGGAATTTCGGCATTATCCAGTATTTCTTTTATTGTATGAAAGGTTCTCGAGATATTATCCTGTTCGTTGTAGGACGGAATGATTACGGAGAGCTTATGTTCTTCGGGCATAATAGTATAACACTCCTTGTATAGTTATTGATTTTATATCTAAAATCAGTGGAGAAAATAATTGTAATTTTAAGTATATACGAGAAAATGGGCTTTTGCAATGCTGATGAAAAGAAGTTCTGGAATATATATAGAAAACTGGTAATAAAATATTACCAGTATATAAAGTTATTAAGAAATGTTTAAGGTTGACGAAAAAAACCTTTAAATTATTTGAATGATGTGTTTTTTTCAAAAAATTGTGTTATCCTATGATAAGGTTTAAAAGATTTATGTGGAAGTAATAGAAAGAGGAGTGCAAAATATGAGAGGAGAAAAGGCTATAAATAAAAAGGGAAAGCTTTTGGGGATAACGGTTTGGCTGCTTCTTGCCTTAATGTTTGTAGGATGCAGTAAACAAGCAGATGAAAGTGAAGGTCAGGATGATATTTTGTCCGATAATGTTATTATTACGGAGACCGGTGAGATAGTGGAAAAAGAAAATACAGGAGTGAATGATGAAGAGACAAAAGCAATGGCCACTCCGGGAAGCACAGTGGTTGATGCGGAACTACTGGTTGAACCGGAGCAGGAGAAGGTTGTTACCCAGGAAGACCAGACAGAGCCACAAGGGAATAAGCTGCAGCTGGTATTTCTTGGAGACAGTATCTTTGATAATTATAGAGATGGGACCGGTGTTCCTTATCGAACAGGAATCCAGTGTGAGGCTGATTTTTATAATCTGGCGATTGGTGGCACCACCGCTGCCGTTGCAAGAGATGAGCAGATTGGTTGGGAAGAATGGACTTCGAGGAGTCTGGTAGGAATGGTCAATGCCATTGCAAAGCATATTCCTACTGACATTTTTAAAAATGATACGGCAAAAACAATCTTGGATAATCCTAATGTGGATTTTTCAAAGACAGATTATTTTATTGTTGAATATGGAATGAACGATTTTCTTTGCGCGACTCCGCTTAGCAGTGACTCTAATGAGGCTGATCTTAAATCTTATGCGGGAGCTCTGCGGTATGCGGTAGTTACATTGAAGTCGGTGGCTCCTGATGCTACAATTATTCTCTGCGCGCCGACTTACGCACAATTTTATAATGGGGAAGGAAACTGGATGATAGGAGACGGAAATACCATCAATAATGGGTATGGTACTTTGTTTGACTATAAGGGGATTTGTGAGTATGTGGCAAATGAGCAGCAGGTTCTTTTCTTTAACGCTTATCAGGATCTTGGAATTAATGGTTATACGGCGGAGGAATATCTTGAGGATGGAATTCATCTTACCGATAAGGGGAGGCAGCTTTATGCTGACGCACTTACCGGAATAATATTGGGGCATGAGGAAACAATCAATAATTAAATTTAATAGAAAACTAAATAAAATAAGTGCCGGTATGCTTTGCACACCGGTACTTTTGTGTTATCATAAGCTATATGTAGAAAATGGATACGAAAAGAATTTTAAAGGACAAGCTAAAATGGAGCAATGCAAAAAGAAAGAAATGGTGGCACAAATAATTCTTACAGTGGGTATAATTGTGTTTCTGGCATGTGTGGTCATCACAAATATTTTTCATTTTAATTATATGTTGAATGCAGATTTGGCGTCAGATGTGATACTGTCAAAACTTATTTGGACAAGTAAAGAAATTATTCCAAGCACATGGTATATTGCTGCGGAAACAAGAATTATTTGTACACCGAATGTGGCTGCATTGTTTTATGGATTCACCCAAAATATGACTTTATCAACGGGTTTGGCATGCAGTTTTATGACAATTCTGATTGTGATAGGAATGTTTTATCTGGGGCGAAAGGCTGATTTAAACTGGAAAGAAACCGGCATGTTCGCTTTCTTGGGTCTGTCTCTTTTTACAAATTATACTATTTTGGAATTAGTATATTTATTTGCCAGCTATTATGCCATTCATGTGGTTATCCTATTCCTTACTTTAGGGATTTATGCCGAAAGCTTAAGGAGCAAAAGAGTAAGACTGGCAGGAGTAATTATGAGTTTCCTGTTTGCACTATGTCTAGGCATACAAGGAGTAAGGGGAATACTCGTCGTGTATGGACCATTATTTGGGATTGAAGTGATACGGAGTATTTATCGCATATTTTGCAAAAAAAAGAATCAAAAGTCGGACTGGATGATTAGTGCATGGGTATGCATGATGCTGGTAATTAGTTTTATAGGAACGTATTTTCCCTTTTCTGTGGGACAGGATATTTCAAGAAATATCAGGAAAGGAATACATAAATTGTTTACGGTAGTAATTCCTGATATGTACAGTGCGATTGGATTTAGTCAGACCAGCGGATTTGGAAAAATATGTCTTGTTGTTTTATTACTGACTACTTTGTATGTACTGATAGATATTGTGTACTGCATGTTTAGAAAACGGGAAATTGAAGCAGTTGAATGGACATTCTTGATAGTGTGTTCTTCGCCGATAGTGTCGGCTGTAATGGTTGCATTTACTACGGTTGAAAGCTCGGAGAGATATTATTTCTTACTGTTTTATGCGATGGCTTTTGCCGTAGCTTTGGCATGGCGCAAAATAGCTGATAAATGGAGGGGGCTTAAAATATTGGGAGGCATATTGATAGCTGCGTTTGCACTTACGAATATTCACAATATATATCTGCCAGTTTTAAGGCAGGAGGAGCCCCCCCCGCTCAGAACTTTATGCGGTAGGTGAGTATCTCACAGACAGCGATTATTTGACAGCATATTCTACCTTTGACAACGCAAACACCATTACTGTTTTAACCAATGGAAAGGTCAGGGTAGCTGCAGTTGCATCGTTGGAAAAAATGGATATCTGCAAATGGATGAGCAGCACCCAGTGGTATGTTCCCAATGTGCCTTTTGAAGAAAAAACAGCTTATATTATCCCTGAATCAAAAATAGAAGAGTTTAATAAGTTTCTCAAAAATCATGAAGGAGATGTTGAATTTAGTACAAAGATTGGAAGCTATTTGATTTATACATCAGAATACAATTTTTCGCGGCTGGAATAGAAATGAGGAGTTAAAAATGGTTGTAACACTGTTAAGCTGGATTTATATAGCGATTGTTTGCCTTTTAATAGGAACAGGAGTACTGGGAATATTTAAGAAAAGGCGGTTTTCACTGATACATTACCTGATTGCCGGAATGATTGGGATTACGATATATGTGGAATACTTCAGCATCATTGGAAAAATCGGATGCCTAGCTCATCTGTTAATGCTGGCAGCGGCTCTTGCATTAGGAGTTATCCAAAGAAAAAGACTTGCAGAGCTTTGGAAAGAGTACTTCCCTGTTGTTTGCTCCTGGGAGGGATTTTTTTACCTGTGCTTTGTCATTTTTATTGCCTTTTTTGCATCCAGAGGCATTTTCCATACAGACACCAATATTTATCACGCACAGGCAATCCGCCTGTATGAAGAATATGGTCTGATTAAGGGAATGGGAAATCTCCAGCTTCACTTTGCATACAACAGT
>JAQXLK010000377.1 GCA_029012085.1 Clostridiales bacterium | reverse complement strand
TTTACCCATAACAGTAATCACAATCAAAGCACCATACAATCCAGGACGCATTAAAATAACGTCACATGAATCAACACCAAAGAATACTATCTTCGTATGCTTCTCGTGAATTGCCTTTGTTACAAGGTGGCCATATGGTGCCAGCATGAAACGGCCAAGCTCCGTAAAGATAGCAACATCACCCATTCCGGCTGGAACTAAAATCTCTTCATAAGCCTTGCGAACACCTTCGCCGATCACAAGAATGTCATTTGGTTCTTTGTCTGGTGTGTAAGGAACACCAACACCACCTGAAAGGTTAATGAAGGACAGTGTTACGCCGGTTTCCTTCTTAATCTCCACAGCTGTCTCAAATAAAATCTTTGCAAGAGTTGGATAATACTCATTGGTTACAGTGTTGCTGGCAAGAAATGCATGCATACCAAATTCTTCCACACCAAGCTCCTTCATACGCTTGTAAGCTTCAATAATCTGTGGTTTGGTCATACCGTATTTTGCATCTCCCGGATTATCCATGATTGTAGTGCCAAGGGAAAACTTTCCACCCGGATTATAACGACAGCTCATACGTTTTGGAAGTTCACCAAGGATATCCTTTACAAAATCAATATGGGTAATATCGTCAAGGTTAATGGTTGCACCAAGCTTTGCTGCCAAAGCAAAATCCTCTGCCGGAGTATCATTTGAAGAGAACATGATGTCATTTCCTGCAAATCCGCATTTGTCAGACATGAGAAGCTCTGTATAAGAAGAACAGTCGGTGCCACAGCCTTCCTCCTGTAAAATTCGTAAAATGGTAGGATTTGGAGTAGCCTTTACTGCAAAATACTCTTTAAATCCCTTATTCCAGGAAAATGCCTTCTGCAATTTTCTTGCATTTTCACGGATTCCCTTTTCGTCATAAAGATGGAAAGGAGTTGGATACTGGCTGCAGATTTCATCAAGCTGTTCTTTCGTTACAAATGGTGTCTTCATAAATGTATATTCCTTTCTTATCACAATATTCTTAACTCAAGGCATGTAAAACACACCTAAACAATATAGTAGTGTTTTTTTGCAGTTTGTCAAGAATTTTGTCGGTATTCTTTCGAATGTTATCCAAGCAAATCTTTGTCAACAATATGTTCCATTTTAGGGAAGACATGAAAGTTGCCCTGTTTATCACAAACTGCAAGAAACACATCTTCCAGTTTCTTGATATTCTGCCCTTCTAATTGCTGGTCAAGCCAGTTGCGGTCTTTTCCGGCATGTTTCAAGTTATATTCCATTACTTTTCCATCTATAATGACGTTAGCAAAGATTTCTTCCTGAATCGGTTTGATACCCAGGTCCTTAGGAGTGGCGGGACGATTTTCTGTAACCGGGAGAAAACTGATTTTTCCATTGGGTTCTAAAATGGCACTGTCAATCTGGGATAAATCAAAATATCCGTTAACACGGCATTCCAAAAGAAACTCATCCACGTCCATTTTGGCTTTCCTTAAGTTTTCATTGTAGATTTTTCCGTTGTGATAAATCATAATTGCTTTTCCGTTGACCAGTCGTCTGAACGGAATGAATTTTTGCGAGATTTTGGAAATAATAATCACGAAAGCTGCATATACAACCATGGCAAGAAGCGGTTTTAAGTAGTTTCCTTCCAGGTCCACAGCCATTTCGGCAGCAATAGAGCCAATGGTAATACTGTTGATATAATCAAACATACTAAGCTGTGATACCTGTCGGTAGCCCATTAATTTTGTAAGTATGAGTAATACGATTACGGAAAATAATGACTGATAAAAAATTGTAAAATATTCCACTTTTTCTACCTCCAAACAAATGCTGGTATAGCAATTAATTAATATTTGCAATACTAGGGATTAGTATGGCAAAATTTTTTAAAAGTATGCTATACTATAAAAGAGAAATAGAGGCAGGATGGAATAGGAATGGATGAAATAAGAACTTCTTTTAAAATTGCATATGAAGAGATTTGTATGGATTCTTTTTTGAAACGGTATCATTTTGAGGAAAAGGACAGAATGCTGTTAGACGCTGTCTGCCGTTTTTTGACAGAAGTGGTGGAAGTGGAGGCAGGAATTTTATTAAAGGACGAACAGGCTGTTTGCATAGTTACGCTGGGTAAAAGATATGATGAACTGTCTAATTTGATTGTGGATGCGGGACATTTGCTTCTTTCCTATAGTTTAGAATGCTTTGGAATGGAACTTCTATCCAGGGCATACAAAAGAATAGATGAAATGGTGCTTGAAAAGGTTGGAAAGCAGCTTGGTGAGTATAAATTCTTAGGAGATAAAGAGTTAGAGAACATGGAGGAAGGTTTATTTGAAATTCATAATATTCCTGTACATTGGGAAAACGGAATGCTGCATCCATTAAAGAGTGTGATATTTACTGCTTCATATAGAAAAGAGGGAGAAAAGGCCGGGTGTAATTCCTGTGAACAATGTGAAAATATTACCTGCAGTTTTCGAAAAGTTGTGGAGCGTAAGAATAAGCTCTATGAGAATGTGGATAATAGAAAGAGAAGTGCAAAGGCGTATTCCTATGGTGCGTCTATGATATTCGGAGGTGAAAAGGAGTGATTCATTTATATTCGGGAGAGGGAAGGGGCAAGACCAGTATTGCAGTGGGAACGGCGGTGCGTATGGCAGGTGCGGGTGGAAGAATTATTTTTGCCCAGTTTATGAAGGGAAGCGAAAGCAGTGAGATAAAGGTGTTAAAATCGCTTCCAGGATTGGAAATATGCCGTGTACCGGAGGCGTATCCCTTTTATAACCAGATGAGTAAAGAGCAGATAGAAAAAATTACAAAGCAGCATAATGCTATTTTAGCACATATTATGGAAGAGGTTGAAAGTGTCAGGAGTCTGCATAAGAACGAACAGGATGCTAAAGGGCAGATGCAATCGGATATTCCACAGCTTTTGGTGGTATTGGATGAGATTACCTATCCGGTAAGCTGGAATCTGATTGATAAGGAGATGGTAAGCCGGTTGCTTTCCAATCTGCCGGAATCTGTAGAACTTATTATGACAGGGCGTAGTCCTTCGGAAGAAATGATTACTTTTAGTGATTACTGGTCAGAACTTTCCATGAAATGCCATCCCTATGAAAAAGGTGTTACGGCAAGGGAAGGTGTGGAATATTAGTGCACGTGATGGTGAGGAAGAAAAGGATGGTGTATAAAAATGGAGCAGTTTAAGGGTAAATCAATCTTAAAGGGAATTGCAATTGGAAGAATATTATTTTATTCCAAGAACCAGCAGCAGGTAAAACGTGAGAAGATAGCTGATGTGGAGCAGGAGACGGCACGGTACGATAAGGCAAAGGCGGTTGCAATTGAGCAGCTAGGGGCTTTGTATGATAAGGCATTTGCAGAAGTAGGAGAAACGAATGCCATGATTTTTAAGGTACATGCCATGATGTTAGAGGATGAGGATTATAATGATTCTGTATATAATATTATTCGTAATGACGGTGTAAATGCAGAATATGCGGTGGCGACTACCGGGGATAATTTTGCAATGATGTTTGCACAGATGGAGGATGAATACTTTAAGGCAAGGGCAGCAGATGTAAAGGATATTTCGGAGAGGGTAATTGGTGCCCTGCAGGGGAGGAGCAGTGATGGCAGCCTGGGGGAAGAGCCGGTTATCGTCGTGGCAGAGGATTTGGCGCCTAGCGAGACGGTACAGATGGATAAATCCAAGCTGCTGGCATTTGTAACCAGACTTGGGTCTTCCAACTCACATACTGCAATTTTGGCACGAACCATGAATATTCCGGCACTCATTGGTATAGAGATTCATGAGGAATGGAATGGAAAAATGGCAGTTGTGGACGGCAGAGACGGGACCCTTTACGTAGATCCGGATATATCAGTGTTAGAGCGGTTTATGGAGGAGAAGAAGAAAGAAGAGGAAGCAAAGGAGCTTTTACAGGCACTGAAGGGACAACCGGATGTGACATTAGATGGGCATTCTGTGAAACTTTATGCCAATATTGGAAGTGTGGCGGATGTGGCCGCTGTGCTGGCAAATGATGCAGCGGGAATCGGACTGTTTCGGAGTGAATTTTTATATTTGGAAAAAGACCATTATCCTACGGAGGAAGAACAGTTTCAGGTATATAAAACGGTTGCACAGAATATGGCAGGAAAAAAGGTGATAATCCGTACGTTGGATATTGGTGCGGATAAGCAGGTGGACTATTTTGAAATGGAACATGAGGAAAATCCTGCAATGGGTTACCGGGCAATTCGAATCTGTTTAGATCAGATAGAAGTATTTAAGACCCAGCTTCGTGCGTTGTATCGTGCATCTGCGTATGGAACGATTTCTATTATGTTTCCAATGATTATTTCGGTAAAAGAGGTACAGGAGATAAAACGGATTGTAGAGGAAGTGAAGGCGCAGCTTACAGCGGATGGCATTGAATTTGGTGAGGTGGAACTTGGTATTATGATTGAGACACCGGCAGCCGTGATGATTAGTGATTTGTTGGCGAAAGAGGTTGATTTTTTCAGTATCGGAACAAATGACTTAACACAGTATACATTGGCAATCGACCGTCAGAATCCAAAACTTGACAGTATTTATGATGCACATCATACGGCGGTGCTTCGTATGATTGAGATGGTGATTGAGAATGGACACAAAGGAAACTGTTGGGTTGGAATCTGTGGGGAGCTTGGAGCAGATATCACCTTGACAGAGAAGTTTGTAAAAATGGGACTGGATGAGTTGTCGGTATCACCATCCTTTGTGCTGCCAATAAGAAAAAAGATTCGGGAGATGAGATTCAAGTAAAATTTTATTCTAACAGAGAATGAAAAAATGGCTGTGGCTTTGTCGATTTGAAAATCGTAAAGCCACAGCCATTTCTGACTGTATGGAAACTCCCTACAGTATATGTTTTGAAATTATTTTTCTTCCTGATGTGCAAGAGAAGCAGCAATAAATCCCTTGAACAGTGGATGTGGTTTGTTTGGTCTTGACTTAAATTCCGGATGTGCCTGTGTTCCAATAAACCATGGATGGTCTGGAATTTCAATCATTTCTACGATATGTCCATCTGGAGACTGACCGACTAAATCCATGCCATGAGCAGTAAGTGCCTCTCGGTAATCGTTATTCACTTCATAGCGGTGACGATGACGTTCTGCAATCTCCTTACTGCCATATAATTCATATGACTTCGAACCTTCTTTTAATACACATGGATAAGAACCAAGGCGTAAGGTTCCACCTAAGTCGGTTACACCATCCTGGTCTGGCATAATGTGAATTACCTGATGTACACTGCTTGGATTGAATTCGCTGGAATGTGCATCGTGATAGCCTAATACATGTCTTGCAAATTCTACGATGGTAAGCTGCATACCAAGACAGAGTCCAAGATAAGGAACTTTGTTCTCTCTTGCGTATCGGATGGCACTAATCATGCCTTCGATACCACGGTCGCCAAAGCCACCAGGAACGATAATTCCGTCTGCATCTTTCAGTTTTTCTGCCACATTATCATCATTTAACAATTCAGAATCCATCCACATAATTTCCAAATCGGAATTGCAGGCAAAGGAGCTGTGCTTTAATGCTTCTACAACAGAGATATAAGCATCATGTAAGGATACGTATTTTCCAACCAATGCAATCTTAACCTTCTTAATTGGATTCTTCCAACGGTCAATCATGGCAATCCACTCATCAAGATCCGGTTCCGGACAATCCACATGGAGACACTTACAAACAACGTTTGCAAGCTTTTCCTTTTCCATAGCGAGAGGAACCTCATATAATACATCTACGTCCAGGTTCTGGATAACACAGTCGCTTGGTACATTACAGAACAGTGCAATCTTGTCTTTCATGCCATCTTCTAGCGGATAGTCAGAACGACATACGAGAATGTCTGGCTGGATACCTAAGGACTGGAGATTCTTAACACTGGCCTGGGTAGGCTTGGTCTTCATCTCACCGGATGCCCGAAGATAAGGAATTAAGGTTACATGAATCATAATGCAGTTTTCATGTCCAACGGTATGCTGGAACTGACGGATTGCTTCAAGGAATGGCTGGCTTTCAATATCACCTACTGTACCACCAACCTCAATAATTGCAAATTCTGTCTCATTAGAATCCAAATTCCTGTAAAAACGACTCTGAATTTCGTTGGTAATATGTGGAATTACCTGTACGGTATGACCGCCAAAATCACCACGGCGTTCCTTTTGTAAAATGCTCCAGTATACTTTACCGGTTGTGACGTTAGACTTCTTGTTGAGATTTTCATCAATAAAACGCTCATAATGTCCAAGGTCAAGGTCTGTCTCCGCACCATCATCGGTTACGAATACCTCACCATGCTGGATTGGATTCATGGTTCCTGGATCGATATTGATATAAGGGTCAAACTTCTGACAGGTTACCTTGTAACCACGTGCTTTCAAAAGTCTTCCCAAAGAGGCGGCAGTGATTCCTTTACCTAAACCGGAAACCACACCACCAGTGACAAATACATACTTGACTGCCATTTATTTTTCCTCCGTATTATTGGTTTATAGTTACTAGACATAATTACTTTTCATTTTATATGAAAGCGCTTCTTAAGTCAATCAATAAATCATTGTTTTAGGGAAAAATGTAGTAATTCCGCTATTTCTGCCGTCAGTGGTGGGAAAAAGGCTGAAATGTTACGAAAACAAATATATCCAGTATATTTTAAACGAATGGTTCACAAAATATACATTAAAATAGATTTGCTTATTTAGGGATTAACATTTATAATATACGGATATAGATTGTAACAGGAGGATAAATGGTTGGAAGAGAATAATAATCAGCAAAATGAAAACAATCAGAATAATAATGGAAAAAAGGGACCGGATAAAAGTTTTGTCTTTATGCTGGTAGTAGCAATTGGTCTTACATTGTTATTCTACAGTGTCTATACAAGATACCAGGCGGGACAACGGGAAGAGATTTCTTATAGTCAGTTTCTGGATATGTTAGACGATGGTGTAGTGGATGAGGTGAAGATTTACAGTTCACGGATTGAGGTGACACCGAAGAAAAATTCGGATAAGAACAAGGATGATAAGAAGTCTGAATCCGAAAAAAGTTCGGCAACGTCTTCTGAGGAAAAGGAGGATAAAACATCACCATATAAGGTAAAGGTGAAAGCGGGAACAACGTATTATGTACAGCGTATTTCGGATATGAATCTGGTGGATCGGTTAGAGGCGGCAAAAGAAAAGGGTGATATTAATTATATCGCGGTAGATGAAAGCGGTTCTGCTATGTTTATGAATATTCTTTCCTGGGTTATGATGATTGGTGTGTTTTATTTAATCATCTGGCTGTTCATGCGTTCCATGTCAAAGGGTGGCGGCATGATGGGTGTTGGTAAGAGCAATGCCAAGATGTATGTGGAGAAAAAAACTGGCGTGACTTTTGCGGATGTAGCAGGTCAGGAGGAGTCAAAGGAATCCTTAAAGGAGATGGTAGATTTCCTTCATAATCCGAAAAAATATTTAGAAATCGGTGCAAAGCTTCCGAAGGGAGCCTTGCTAGTGGGACCTCCGGGAACTGGTAAGACACTGCTTGCAAAGGCGGTGGCAGGCGAGGCAAATGTACCATTTTTCTCGCTGTCCGGTTCAGACTTTGTAGAATTGTATGTTGGTGTGGGTGCCTCCCGTGTAAGAGATTTATTTAAACAGGCAAACAGCATGGCACCATGTATCATCTTTATTGATGAGATTGATGCAATCGGAAGAAGCCGTGACAGCAAGTATGGTGGCGGAGATTCCGAACGGGAGCAGACGTTAAATCAGCTGCTTTCGGAGATGGATGGATTTGATACTTCAAAAGGTATTGTGATTCTTGCGGCTACAAATCGTCCGGAGATTCTTGATAAAGCTTTACTTCGTCCGGGACGTTTTGACCGTCGAGTTGTTGTAGAAAAGCCGGATTTAAAGGGTCGTATCGAGACACTTAAGGTACATGCGAAGAATGTAAAGATGGATGAAACCGTTGACTTTAAAGAACTTGCTCTTGCGACCTCCGGCGCGGTAGGCGCTGATCTTGCCAATATAATCAATGAGGCGGCTCTTGGAGCAGTAAAGGCCGGACGGGAATTTGTGAGCCAGGCAGATTTGTTTGAAGCGGTAGAGGTTGTTTTTGCAGGTAAGGAGAAAAAGGACCGCATCTTAAGTAAGAAAGAAAAAGAAATTGTTGCTTACCATGAGACTGGTCATGCACTCTGTATTGCATTACAAAAGCATACAGAGCCTGTGCAGAAGATTACCATCATTCCGAGAACGATGGGAGCTCTTGGTTATGTCATGCAGGTTCCGGAGGAAGAGAAATATCTGAATTCTAAGCAGGAAATGGAAGCAGACATTGTAACATTTCTTGCAGGACGTGCGGCAGAAGCAATCAAGTTTGATTCTGTAACAACGGGAGCATCTAATGATATTGAGCAGGCTACCAACCTTGCACGTAGTATGGTAACTCTTTATGGTATGTCAGATGAGATGGGAATGGTTGCATTAGAATCTGTACAGAGTCGTTATCTGGATGGAAGCCGTGCCATGAACTGTTCCGAAGAGACTGCAACGAAGATTGAGAATGAAGTTCGTGATATGATGAAACGCTCATATGAGAAAGCATA
>JAQXLK010000376.1 GCA_029012085.1 Clostridiales bacterium | reverse complement strand
CACCTGCAGAAAAACCAGAAGTACACTGACCGGAGCAGGCATTTTTATCAACACATCTACATAATCTTCTTTTTCTGTTCCTTCCCGAATTTGACACCCACAACTGGAACCCAGTACAAAACCTCCCATTTTACGAATCCACACTGACACTACGTAAATCCATCCCACATAAACGCAGGCAAGTACAAAAAATACCATAAGCCCCGGCACGATACTTTCGCCAAACAACCATGCTGACAGACAGGGAACCACAAAAATCAAGCTGGCATATATCGGAAGAATCAACATTCTCCGCATCTGTTTTTCCGATATCCTTCCATTATGACTAAACATCTTGTCCTCCTTTTTCTGCATCCCCTATTTTTTCCGGAATCTCCGGCGTTGTCCCATCTGCGTATACACCGGTCTTTCCTTCATGGTAAAGATTGGCTTTCGCAGCACATAATCCTGATACTCCACTCCGTCATCCACACTTCCTGCCACCGCCGGCATCAGATACGGAATTCCAAAGCTTTCCATACCTGCCAGATGAATCAGCAATGCAAGCACACCTAACATAATGCCATAAAGTCCCCAGACTGCCCCAAGAAAAATCATCAAAAACTTAAGAAGCCGGAAGGTAGAAGCGAATTCCTCATTTGGAATGGCAAAGGAAGCAATGGCAGTAAGTGCCACCACAATCACCACAATCGTACTCACTAATGCCGCATCCACAGCCGCCTGACCTACAATGAGACCACCCACAACTCCTATGGTATTGCCCATCTGCCCCGGAAGCCGTATTCCCGCCTCCCTTAGCAATTCAAACAGCAGTTCCATCAAAAGCACCTCCACCACAATAGGAAAAGTCACATCGCTTCTGGCTCCCACAATGGCAAGCAAAAATTCCGTAGGCAATATCTGCGGATAATAACAGGTTATGGCAATATACAATCCCGGAAGCAATATTGCAATAAACGCCGCCAGATACCGCAGACATCTGGCAAAGGTAGCAACACCGAACCGGTTATAGTAATCGTCCGACGCCTGAAAAAACGAATTTAACGTACAAGGCAAAATAATAACTTCCGGGGAATTATCCACCACCAGCACTACTCTTCCCTCTGAAATTGCCGAAGCTGCTTTATCCGGCCGCTCCGTGGTCTGTACCTGTGGAAAGGGAGAATACCATTTTTCTTCCAGTAAATGCACCAGCATTCCGCTGTCAAAAATACTGTCAATGGTAAAACTCTTAAGCCGTTCTTCAATCTTTAAAAGCAAATCCGGCTCTACCAAATCCTCCAAATACATCAATCCATACACCGTTTTGGAACGCTGCCCGATATATCCCTGTCTGACCTTCATCTTCGGGTCTTTTATCTTTCTTCTAAGCAGTGCCGTATTCGTCCTAAAATTTTCAATAAAACTGTCCCTCGGACCCTTTAACCCACTCTCCTTTTTAGGAGAATCCACAGAACGCCCCGGCAGCTTCTTAGAGGACAAAACAGCCGCCTGCATCTGCCCCTCCACAAAGATGGCAGAATCACCATTTAAGACAGCAGATAACACATCCCTCATGTTATCCACCTTTTTCATATCCACTGACTCCGTTTGATAATGAAAGATAAAATGAAAGGCTTCCTTACTTAGTGAATCCCTGCCTCCATCCACCTGCTGATTTCCATCCTCCCTGTCTTTCTCTTTTTTACAGATTTCCGCCCCCCTCCACTCATATAACAGCGGCCTGGTAATAGTGCGCTCCACCATTTCCCCATCAGACATACCATCTATATACAAAATATATATGGCAAGCCTTCCACCACTTCTCTCTAACTCAAACCGCTTCCACACCATATCATCCGCATCCGCAAAAAGCGTTTCCATCATCTCTATATTCCTATCCAGCTTCCTACTTATCGGCATATCTATCTCATTTTTCTCATTATATTCTATCTCCATAAAAAAACCTCACACATACATCACAGTATATTCACTGCTTATTATGTGTGAGGTTCCCACTTCTTATTCTATTACTTTCTAGACTATATATGAAATTGTTAATATTAAACCAGTGCACAGCTCCGGCTTCGATAAAATTGTTTTCCACAAGGGCTATCTGCGTCCGTCAGTACTTAGGCTGCGTCCTTTGCAGCCTTACGTACTGCTACGCACGCAGCTAAGCGAGAGCGGGCCCGACTGTAAAACAATTTTATCGAAGCCGGAGCGTCCGCCATTACAACGAATCCTTCAAATTCTTAATCACAATCAACTCCTGATTATACAGATGCTTCCGCATAATCTCCTTTGCGGTCGCCACATCATTGGTTAAAATGGCATTGGTAAGCTCATAGTGTTCCTCCACCAAAACGTCATGATAAGAAAAATCCTTCACATATTCCACCCGGTAGCGGTACACCTGCTCCCTTAGATTCTGGGCGATGCTGATTAAACGCTGGTTTTTCGTAATTTCAAAAATCACCTCATGAAATTTCACATCCCCGTCTACGATATTTTGCACATGCTTTGTGGCAATGGCTTCCTTGAATTCATTACATGCCTGCTTGAGCTTTTCCCGTCCTTCGTCATCAATTCGTTCGCAGGCAAGCTCCACAGAAAGCTCCTCAATGGCAGTTCGTACCTCTAATGCATCCCGCAAATCCTTTTCCGTTATCCGGGCAACCTCTGCCCCCTTCCGCGGAATCATTACTACCAGCCCTTCTAATTCCAGCATCCGGATTGCCTCCCGCACCGGTGTACGGCTGACTCCTAACTTGTTCGCAAGCTTAATCTCCATCAACCGCTCGCCCGGTGCAAATTCACCGGTTACAATTGCCTGCCGCAAAGCATTAAATACGACATCCCGAAGCGGCAGATATTCATTGGTTCCATCATATTTTAACTCCATAATACCACTCCTTTTCTAAATGTTCTTCTGTTCAAGCTGGTTAAATGGCTTTACTAAAAATACCTGATTTGCTAATCCCTTAGAACGAATCAAATCCTTCGCCCTATTAGCTGCTTCCTCATCCTCTTCCCTGTAAATGCCAAATACAGTAGGACCGGAACCACTCATCAGTGCATTCATGGCACCATTTTCCTTCATGCAATTCTTTATCTCCTCTATAACCGGATACTCCGGCACTGTCACCGTCTCTAACACATTTTCCATGCGGTCGCAAATTCCCTTCAAATCCTTATCCCGAATGGCATTTACCATACCGTCAATATCCGGATGCTTTGAAAGTCCTGCTGCATCTAAATGCTCGTACACAAACTTAGTAGAAACTCCAACTGGCGGCTTTGCAATCAAAATAAAACAATCCGGCATCGGCGGTAATGACGTCAGCTCCTCTCCAATCCCTTCAGAAAGTGCAGTTCCTCGAAGGACACAATATGGGACATCTGCTCCTAACTTTACGCCTAATTCCATCAATTCCTTCCTGCTTACATCCAAACCGAACAGTTTTGCCGCACCCACTAATGCTGCCGCACAATCCGTACTGCCACCTGCCATTCCCGCTGCCACCGGTATACATTTAAACAAATCAATTTCCATTCCTTTTTCCACATGATAGGTATCTTTCAATAGTTTAACCGCTTTGTACACCAGATTATCCTCATTTACCGGCAAAAATCCAAGATTTGTTTTTATGCGGATTACATCCTCGTCTAACAGAGAAAATGTAAGCTTGTCATAAAGCTTTACCGTCTGCATAATCATACGAACCTCGTGATATCCATCCTCCCGGCGACGAACCACATCCAGTCCCAAATTAATTTTTCCATAAGCCTTTAATTGTAACATTTCTCCCATGTATAGACTCCCTTCTGTAAATAATTTCCCTGCTAAAATATTGCCTCTTTATTAAATTATTGTATATTGTATACAGTATACCATTTTTTCAAAAAAATTACTATGTTTATGTTACTTTTTTGGTAACAATTCTGCCTTCTTCCTGTTTGACTTTCCCTCTCCTTTTTCATATAATAAAAGGTAATTACACTTTTTTAACTATACGTTTCACAAAAGCAACCTGCGGCAACCTATTTTATTATGAAGAAAGGTGAATTCTATGGAAACCCTCTCTGTTATGCTTCACAAACTAAATAGTGGCATGATTATAGCAGAAGACATATACGATGCTTCCCAGCTATTAATCCAAAAGGATACCATGGTGACTCCAGAGATAATCGCACTTCTAAACAACCATTCCATTATTGCAGTTACCATTTATAATCCGAAAGCTGAGTCTTCTTCTGCTGCCAAACCTGTATCGGAGAATATTCCGATCACCCATTCCGAACGGCTCAGAAACAGCGATACTTTTAAAAAATTCGAACAGGATTTTCAAAAAACAACAGAAGAATTTTCTTTTCAATTAAACGATATTGCCACCCAGACAGGTGATGTGGATGTGGATGGTTTATTTGCAAGTGCCAACGAACTCATCTCTGAAACTACGAATACATATCAGTTAATGGATATCCTAAGCAATATTCGCTACTTTGATGACTCTACCTTTGCCCATTCCCTGAATGTTGCTATGCTTGCCAACATCTTTGGTCGGTGGATGCATTTCGATGATGATGATTTGAAGCTGTTAACCGTTGCAGGAATGCTGCATGATATTGGTAAGATTTTAATTCCTTCGGAAATAATAAAAAAACCGGGCAAGCTTACTGACAAAGAATTTGAGATTATAAAGACCCATCCGACGAGAGGTTACAAGCTCCTCACCCAAAAGAACGTAGATAAACGAATTTGCCAGGCAGCCTTAATGCACCACGAAAAGTATGATGGCAGTGGCTACCCATTAGGTGTAAAGGGCGATAAAATCTCTGACCTAGCCAAAATTATCACCATTGTGGATGTGTATGAGGCTTTGACTGCCAACCGCTGTTACCGTGAGGGACTTTGCCCATTTGAAGTAATCAAGATGTATGAAGATGAAGGGTATCAGAAGTATGATGTCAAATTCCTGATTCCATTTTTACGCGGTATTTCCGACACCTATCTTCACAACACTGTATTATTAAGCGATGGACGCAAAGGCGAAGTAATCATGACGAACCAGATGGTTCCGTCGAAGCCGGGTGTCATGATTGATAACGAATATATCGACTTAACCAAAGCCCCAAATCTGAAAATAGAGGCTATTTTATAGCAAAACATAACGCCGGATTCGGATTAACATTGCTGACATAATATTTCTCCGAACCCGGCCTTTTTAAACAACTTTTCAAAACAAAATATATCTGTCTTATATCTTTCTAAAAAAGACTTTTTCCTTAATCTTTTAGTATCACCAGCCGTTCTCCCGGTGTAATTTCATCCGACTCCATCTCATTTATATTCTTTATCTGTGCAACCGTAGTATAATATTTCTTTGCAATACTCCACAACGTATCGTCTTTCTTTACCACATAACCAATAACCCCTGGCAGTGACTTCTTACGCTCATAATTCACAGGTGCGCTCTCCATATCCGTCACTACCTTGGTGCGCTCATTTGTAAATGCCAGCACATCCAATGATACCTCTGCCTTAATCTCAAGCTGATTCTCGCTAATCTGCATCGCCGTAATCTGGTCAACAAATGGCACAATGGAATAGGTTACATCCTCCTGCATGCCCGGCACTTCAATTTCATAAGTAAATGGAACATCAAAGTTCGTGGAGCTAAGTGCACCATTTTCACCTTTGTTCAGATACGTAACCTGTGCACCAACAACACCTTCAACAATAATCCCCTTTGCTGAGCGTTCTGTCTCCTCAACAGATACCGCCCCCTCCACATTGCAAATCTGTAAAACACTATGTTGCTTTGGCATCATAACAAGCTCTGTCACCTTTGTTTTTGCACAGTTACGAAGCAATAAATGCTGCACGGAAAAATCACGGGTTTTCGGATTTAGTTCCATTTCTGTAGAATAGGCATCCTTTAAAAGTTTTAAGTCCTCTCTCCCATACAACTTTATCTCTGCTTTAAATTCCACACCAATATCGATTAACCGGTCTTCACCATTTTCATCCGGAATCACCTTAATATGATACTGGTCAAGGGCTAACACACTTCCGGAAATCATATCCTCATTCGTCATATCCTCGTCTAGACGTGTCTCAAATGGCACCTCCATGTTAAAATACTGTACCGGCATTCCCTCTTCCTCCGCCGTATACACCAAAAAGACACAAAGGGTTCCGCTTACAAGAAGATAACCATCTGCCGGCTTCATCTGGGCACCGGTCACCGACAAACTTTTCCAAATCACCTGATAAATGTTGGGCTTATTTGCAGGAATCTCCACCTTCTCTTCCACCTGTACCATATCCTTGCGCTGAAGCTTCAAACACATCATGGAAAGATTACCGGTAAGCACCTCCGTCCCCTCACAGTCTTCGATATCTGTAATTACCGAAAAATCCTCATTTTTTTTCACCTGATAATCCATTCCCACCAATGCCTTCAGACTGATTTTGCGGGAATGCAGCATGGTTACCGTCAAATCATTCAGACTGGCATGTACCTCTATGTAATCTCCTTCCGTCGTACCATCCGCATTGATATACTCCACAAACGGAACCTTTCCTTCAATACTGTCAAACGCACTGTTTTCCTTATCGGCACTGTATAAAATCTGATAATTTAATGTCCCCTTTATCTGAAAACGGTCTACCATTGCCTGGATTTCATCTACCACCACATTTCCCTTTACCAGAACAAGCCGCTCCATATCCAAATGGCTGTCCGGCACATTAATGGCATCATCTATCGTGAACTGCATCGTGTTTCTAACCTTCCATGCTGAATTATGAATGTCTTTTCTTATAAATTCCATACTGCCTCCTACTTAAGAACGTTACTATTTTTCTATTTACCATTCTATGAGGCAGGAGGATAAATTATACCCTTCTTTGAGAAAGTTTTAATGAATGGGTCAGCTTTAATCAAATAAATCATCCATATTTATTACATTAACAAAATCCCCACTGTACTCATTATATTTCAATCCAAATGTGGTAATTAGTGTACTGTGGATTGCCATCTTAGGTGAAAGTTCTTCTGCCAGCAAAGAAATTCTATTACGTATAATCTTATCATAACTCTTGTCTACCACAAATTCATCACCATAAAATTTCATTTCACACATATTAACAATGTTATCTTTTCGCTCAATAATCATATCTATCTGTGTTCCGGATTCTTCACCTTTTCGCTTAGACCATGCTGACTGATTCGTGCTAACTCCACTGATCCCAAGAGCTTTCTTTATCTGTTCAATATGATTAAAGCAAACATTCTCAAAAGCAATTCCTCTCCATGTTATAACATTTTGCGAGAGAATATTCGAAAGCCAGAAATCATTACACAATGAGTCCGAACCCTCTATAAATCTGAGATAAAAATTACAGAATGGATCTGTTAATTTATAATATTCCTCTCTTTTACTACATCCAAACGGAACATATTTTATAATAAAGTCGCTTGCAATCAATGCCGACAACGCATTTGTTAATGTTCCTCCTATCGTTATACCAGCACTCTCTGCCAGTTCAGATCGTGTACACCCATAACGTTTGGAGCCTATGGCCCGAACAATAGAAATCATCATCTCCGGATTACTAAAGATAGCGCCGAACAGTCTAAAAAATTCATTACGTAACGGAGCATTTTCTTCGAAAAAAATTGCATCAATGTTCTGCGCCAGGCTTAGTCCACTTTGATAATAACTCAGATAATAAGGAATCCCACCTGTAATCATGTAGGATTGCACAATATCATATCTGGATAGCATAATATTTTCACTCTCGAAGTATTTCTCACATTCCCCCAATGAAAAAGGCAAAAGTTTCATTTCACATGTAAGCCTGTTATAAAGCCCCCCATGGTTATTGATTAATTTATCTGTCATCCAGGAAGTTGCGCTTCCGCACACAACAAGCATTATATTCTTCCTGGCACACGCCCATGTATTCCAAAACCCTTCAAATGCTGTTATAAAGCCAGATTTAGGTGTATCCAACCAGGGAAGTTCATCAATAAAAATCAGTTGCCTGCTTCCATCATCTATACTCTGAAGGTGCATTTCCAACATCAGGAATGCATCCATCCAGTTATCTGGACACTTACTTTTTTTCATTCCTTGCAGAATAAGTGAATTATAAAAATGCTTAAGTTGTTTTTTTAATGGGCTATCTGATTTATCCGAATCAGACTCAATTGGTGAGAGTCCTGCATGGCGAAATGTTACTTTTCCATCAAACACTTCATTAATCAAGTATGTCTTTCCTACTCTTCTGCGGCCATACACCGCCACAAACTGTGCCTTATTACTATTATACAGTTTGTTCAATATAGTAATTTCATTTTTACGCCCTATCATCAAGCCACCTCCACTCATATCTATAATCAGCCGTTTAAGTATATTTTACCCATTTCGCGGCTGATTATCAAGCATTGTTTTGAAATTTCAACCACATTGTCCATCGCCATATAGCAATCTGTTATAGCATTGTATGTAGTATCTTAAATACTATAAATTACAAAATCCGTTACACTAATGATAATTCCTACTTCTGTCATTAGTGTAACG
Organism: Clostridiales bacterium; assembly: GCA_029012085.1. Taxonomy (GTDB): domain Bacteria; phylum Bacillota; class Clostridia; order Lachnospirales; family Lachnospiraceae; genus CAG-590. The sequence goes on along the minus strand of JAQXLK010000376.1, from coordinate 12,544 downwards.
GATTTCTATTTTAATCACAATTTCTTATCTGTCGTCTAATTTTATTCACAAATGGATACACTTACAATAATGCTGAGGTGAACCATATGAATAAAAATCCTATCCATAACAACAATGACAAACGCTATACCGAAATAGGTTATAATATTGCTTATTATCGTAAGCACAAAGGACTGACTCAAGAACAGCTTGCTGAGAATTTGGATATTTCCAGACAACATCTTGGTGCTATTGAAGCCCCGAATATCGTTCGTCCTGTTTCTCTTGAGCTGCTTTTTAATATTGCTGATGCTTTGGAAATTGACGTCCGTCTGTTGCTGGATTTTCATGACAATGCATAAATATATTAATACGTAAACTGATGTAATAATTTTACCATAACACATTCCAACCTTCAATTTTGTTTCCCCAATCGTTAATTTCACTTCCTGAATCGCGAATTTTATGCTATATTGATTAAAAGAACAGAAAAATAAGAAACTCGCATGAAAGAAATCATAGACTTTCATTACAATTTATGCCATGAAACGAAGGACAACACGGAGACTATTATGAACGGAAATAGAACAAAAGAAGTAGAAAACATCACAAAACAACTTTACCGTGACTATTGCCATGGTGATTCAAAACTATGGTTTGATGTTCTTTATAAAGACTGTGTATGGGTAGGTCCCGGCGAACCTACTTTAATTGGTGCAGATAAAATCAAAGATTACTTTAGTAACTATCCACTAACCACTCAGGCTGAAGTTATCAATGAATCTTACAGTACTATAAAATTGAACAACACCTCCTACATTGTAACAGGAAATGTACTTGTCGGTGTTGATACAGCTACTCCAACTGCCACCGTCCTGATGACTATGGTCTATCGTTATATAGGTGACAGCCCCAAATTAACCTATCAGCATATGTCCTATGATTTTATAAATGCTGATTTATCCAACATTTATACCACATCAAAATCGAATTCTTCCACGCCATATCATTCTCTCACTGATCTGGCCACAAGACTTTTGATTCGCCAGACACTTCTCACGAAGGATCATATCCCGCCAATCAGTGTAAAGGTCGGACAGCAGATATATTATATTTCACCAGCCAGCATTATATATCTTCAAAGTAACGGACACAAGACAAGCATTTACTGTATTGACAAGGTACTCGAGTGTTCCATGCTCATTACAGATATTGCTCCCCTGCTTCCTGACAGATTCTATTTCTTAAGAAGGGGCTGCATTGTCAATACCATGTACATAACTGCGATTCGCCGATGCGAGGTTGAATTGGTATTTGGTACCACTATTCAGGTACCTGCCGCTACATTCACTAAAATCAAAAAAGAGCTGAATGCATTGATTAATCGAATTGGAGGCTAACCAGACCTATATGTATCTCAAAAATAATTTTCAAGAAATCTTCCATATGCCAAAGAATGTTTTTCAAGAATAGAAAACAAAACTCCATTTTCGGCTCATAAACTCTTGACAATTCTTGTTTTTTTTAGTAAGTTAGTTTTAAGAAACGAAGTTTACTACCGTACAGCTTTTGCTAAAGCGGCTTGCTCGTTTCTTTTTTTATTCCATTCACTTGAAATTCACTTCCAAATCATACAGCTCACATTTCACTGCAATCCATGGATAAGTCACCTTATTTTCCTCTAACGTCTTATTCTCCACAGATGTCATATCTGTATCCACAAAGATTGCATTTTCTGTCAGATAAAGCTCCTTCATCACCACATTTAAATCCGTACGATCCTGAGCACCATAGCCCACCACAATATACAGATAGTCCTTTGTTCGGTAGGTCAGCTTAAATGGCTCTTTCCGCTTTTCCATTATAATCTCCTTTAATTCCACCGGCAGCTTTCCTTCATCACAAATGGTGTAATCCAAATCCTTTATTTTTTTCTCCTGGGATTCTTCAAACTGACAGCCGGTAAGAACCGCCAGCAAAAAAACACACAGCATTGTTGCAATAAAAATACGTCTTTTTCTTGTCATTTCATTCCTCCCTGGCTGATTATTTTTTGAATGGTGTATTAATTTGGCACACTTTATTGAAGGACATCACACGAATCCGAATATATTTATATATATTTTTAAACAACAAAAAAAATGCATCCTCCGCCATCGGTATTCAAATTCGATGGTGAAAAATGCATGACTATTTACTACTTGAACTGATGTCCTCCCAAGGTAAACCTTGCATTTCTAACATACTGAGAGAAGAATAAATAACTCTTCATCTGCTTTGACTTTCCTTTTACCTTAATGGTGGTAGAACCTTCTAACACCTCAATAGCCGCCTTGCGGCAGGACTTCATCTCTCCTTTAAATTTATCTTTCTTGTTCTGCTGATCATAATTTGCCAATGCCCGGGAAAGACTTCCGTTACGCACCGGTGAAAACTGACCACTTTGATAAATAACCTTTTTTATGCTATCTGGAAATTTATCACTTCTAACACGGTTCATAACAACAATTCCCACTGCCTTTTGTCCGGCATAACTCTCGCCTCTTGCCTCACAGTATATAATACTTGTCATATAACGAAGTTCACTATCTGTATATTCCCTTTTTTCCTTTTTCTTCGTTGTTGTTCCTACTGCCCTGCTGTCCTTTGTAGTAGCTTTGGTTGTAGCAGCTGCCTCACATGGTAAACTGAGCATTATAGATAATGCAACGGTAGCTACAATTACGGTTACTATTTTTTTGAAATTCATAATACTTTCGACTTTCGATAGAAAGTCTACACTCCTTTACTTTACTTGTTACAAAACACGTTCAAAATTTGAAATTATTCCGAAATTACTTTGTAACAATTTTGTAACAATTATAACACAGTTATCTGTTATGTCAACACTATTTTTTCAATTATGTTAACTATTCTTATGAATTTCTTAAGATTCGACAAGAAAACAAGTATTTTCTTGTCGAATATATTACATATTTGTTACATAACGGATACAGAATTCTATTACTCCGTTTCGTTATTTCCTAAGTTACAGTACAGACGTTATCAATACACAGCTTCAGATTCGAAAAAATTGTTTTCCATGAGGGCTATTTGCGTCCGTTGGTACTTAGGCTGCGTTCTTTGCAGCCTTATGTACCATTACGCACGCAATTAAGCGCAAGCGGGCCCGGTCGGAAAACAATTTTTTCGAAGCTGGAGCGTCCGCCTTAGACAACGTGTGTACAGTAACTTTCCTAAAATACCTATTAATAGAAATACATCAGTATCCATTGTTGTTTAATATGAAAATAGTGTATAATACTATAAACCAGAAAAGAAGAACGGAGGCAGAAGAATGTATATTGACTATAAAGAAGAATTAGAAATTATGCGTACAAAATATAAAAAGCATAAAGTTAAACCATTAAAGCTTACAAAACCTTACTGGGTTCCAAACGACCCAATAAATAAAATTTATACAGATATGCCTATATTATTAGAGAGCGGTGAAGTGTATTATGCAGCTTTAATACAAGCAAATGAAATCTTATTTCAAAAAAAACCATTCATTGATTGTCCGGGAAATGTACTTTTTAGCACCAGCGATATTATAAACGAAAACCCTTTTCTATTACAAAAACTGGCAACATTCATATACTCCTTTAAAAATACAGATGAGGCACCTGCTTCCATCAAAAGACTTGTAGAATCTATAACAGATGAAATGGAACGATTATTTAATGTTCCAATTTCCCTAACGAAAGTAGATATATTTAATTCTTTTCCAGTTGCTTTATACGGAAATGATACTGCGTTCTATACAACCGTTATGTTCTTCCGAGATTATCTTCCAACAGGCGTACTGCGTTCTGGGATTTTACCCATAGTGGCAGCTCCCGATAAGACAGATATTTCCATTATATTGCCAAAAAAATATTGGAGCAAAACAATTTTAAAATTATATCGTGGGAATAAGTCTTGCAATACCCCTTAAAACACGATACAATATTTGTAAGTGTAAAACATATACATAATACTAGGATTGGCAAGTACATAACAACCCGCTGGCATTATGATATGAAAAATGATTACAATGATTAAGGAGGGTACTTATGACATTCGAACATCAGGCAATGAAAGTTTACTCAAAATACAACAACATGGTCAGCATTAACGTAATTCCGGGACATTTTGCAACCAATCATTCCCATATTACACATTACATCGATATGACCACTTTGAAAGCCCGCCAGAGCATGGCAAGAGCTGCTGCAAAATCAATTGCCAGCGAATACGTGGCATCTACCGTTGTCGACACCATCGTATGTATGGATGGTACAGAGGTAATTGGTTCCTACCTTGCAGAGGAACTTACCGAGTGTGGTATCATGTCAATGAACCAGCACAAGGCTATCTATGTAGTTACGCCGGAATTTAACTCAGTCGGTCAGATGATTTTCCGTGATAATCTGCAGCCAATGATTAAAGGAAAGCACATTCTGTTCCTGTTAGCTTCTGCAACAACCGGACGTACTGTTGAGCGAAGCTTAGAATGTGTATCCTACTATGGCGGTATTGTAGCCGGTATCTCCGCTATCTTCTCTGCAAATGAAGAGATTGCCGGACAGAAGATTCATACACTATTCCACATTGGAGATATTCCTGAATATAAGACATATCCGCACAATGCATGTCCTTATTGTCAGGCTGGAAAGAAAATTGAAGCAATCGTTAACAGTTACGGATATTCAAAATTGTAAAATTGTTTTTATTAGTGGATATACTCTTTACACAAAACACCGGACTATCAAAATAGATAGCCCGGTGTTTCTGCCATAAAACCTACTCTCACTTATCTTCCACACTTCCTCCCTTCTGACATAAAACTCCTTACACCATCATCATCCAATTCAAAATCTCTACCATAAATACCGCCACAGAAATAATGCTAATCACATAAACACAAGCATCACCTACCATCTGCTTCATTCTCTTCATCTGTTTTACCTTTTCCATAATCGTCACCTTATCCTTTCTCTCTTACATAAATTGTCAACTGCGAAAATATTTGATTCCTCATCCGCTTTCTAAATCAAGGATATCATGCCCCTTTGACAGACTATGGCAGATATATAAATTTTTTTACATTTTTTCTGTTTACACATTTGTCCAAGTCAGAACGTCCGCCTGTAATTATGCGCTGCAACGTTTAATAAGACGAATTCACCATTGGAATTCCCACCTTCACATATGTTTTATCATGCCCCTCATCATACGACATAACCAGCTGCACATTTGTCTTTTCACCCTCATGCATGAGATAAGAATCCTCTTCTTTTCGATATGCATACACTGCATAAATTCCGTTTTCATGTATCTCATCCACCTTATCCGCCTGCAATACCTCTAATATTGCATCCGTTTCTTTTTCTGAAGCCGTCAGCAGATTTCCCTTTTCCTCCATCATAATTTCCAGATTCACTGTACCTCTGACTCCGATCTCCTCATAAATACGCTTTACCATATCGTAATATGCTTTTCCCTGTTCCACAGAATCCTTTGTATGAATATTCATTAAAATATATTGTTCTGCTTCCTTTCTAGACGCTTCCTCCACATCCTTCTTCTCAGATGTTCCTTCCATACTAACAATCTGCAATACAATATCCGTCGTTCCTTTTCTGTATGCAAGCTCCTGCTTTGCATAATCTTTTCCTGCTGAGGATTGTATTTCATAGGAATGTTCTATCCCAAGTTTATCTGCAAGATTTCTAAGCATTTGTTTCTTCGTCTCATCCGACAGCTCCATTTTTCCAAAATAGCCATATCCTGCTATCATTTCTTCTATTACATTATTTTCTACCACAGAAAATGCAGTCACCGCTTTCTCTTCATTTTTACTGCTTTGTTGGTAATTTATAAAAATCTGTATTGCCACAATACTCCATACTAAAATTAAAAAACTGATTTTTGCTTTTCTGGTCACAAAAAATGCCCCCAATCCTTTTTGTTATAGGATTGACGGCATTTCAAATTCTATTCAATATTTTCTGTATCTACCGGATTGCTTTCCGTAGCTTCAAATGCAGATAGTTTCTGTTCCTCTGATGTCTGGCTCGGCTGATGATACGTCCATGATTGGCTGGCTGATACAGTCTGAGATTGCGTTGCAGCTAAGTCTGTTGGCTGTACAACTTCCTCTTCCGCTGCCGAATCCGCTGGCTGTACAACTTCCGCTTTCGCTGCCACATCCACTGGCTGTACATCATTCTCTGTCAAAGCTGTATCTGTTATCTGCTCTTGTAACACCATGTCTGTCGCTGTTTCTTCTACCTGACCGGCCGATTGTTTCAATACAGGCACATCTGTTGCTTCACCTTGACCTGCCACATCTTTCATCGTTACAAATGATGGGGACTCGGTCGCTTTTTTGCGCTGATACATATTCTTATATACTACGTGGGTATCACACAACATATCGTGAAATCCCTGTTTTTCCTTCTGAACAATCACCGCCAGATATCCAATGTCAAGCAATGATGACAGAAATCGTCCAATGGTCTCCCGGTACAATATATTTACAAATGTCCATTCCTTTTCACATTCCACTTCTAAATGAAACAACATTTTTCCTACTGTGGTATGGGCAAAATAGGTCAATAGTACAAAATAAGCTGCAATTCCCACATACCCTAGCACATCTAAAAAGGAATAATCAAATATAAAGTTACTTTTCAGGAAATCCGCACCGCTTGATGCGGCAAGGGAAAATGGCATCTTTACCATGCCAACCACCAAAGCTGCAATCAGCATATCCACACAATATGCAATGAGCCGTACGAAGAATCCTGCATACGCCTTACTCTCCAATTGGTTCTGCATAATACATTGGCACCCCGCTTCCTAAATTGTTCATCAAATCAACCAGTACCTCAGCCTCCGATTTTTCCTTTGTCTCTGCAATGGAACCAAAAAGACTAGCAAAATAATTGCCGGATGTATTTGGCTCATAAAAATTGCTGACTCCGCTTTTCTCCTTAACATATGCGTCAAATTCCTCAGAGGTCTTAATACCATCAATCAAACCGTTCTCCACTGCCTGAGTCGCAGTATAGATACGGCCATCTGCCAGCTTCTTTACTTCGTCTACTGTCATATTTCTGCCTTCTGCTACAATTTCTACAAAACGCTGATAATATTCATCTACTACAGACTGGTAAATTGCAAGCTGCTCTTTGGTCATCGGTTTTCCAGCGCTTCCCATATCCTTATTCTTGGCAGAGACAATATTCACCTCTTTAATACCAAGCTTTTCATAAAGTCCGCTCATATCATAAGTAGACATGATAACACCAATGGAACCGGTTGTAGTAATCCGGTTTGCGTACTGTTCATCTGCAACCGATGCAATATATACACCTCCGGAACAGCAATAGCTTTCCATATAAACCCAGATTGGTCGTCCTGTCTTTTCCTTATATTCCTTAATCTTTAGGTAGAGTTCATCTGCCTCATACACCGTTCCACCCGGTGTATCCATTCTTAAAATCATACCCTTATTGGAATCATTCTTCATCAGCTTATCCACGTATTCCATAAGCATATCATGGTCATAACCGACCGTTGTTTCAAACATACTGGTAGTTTCCGGAGATGCCTGAATGGTTCCCTCAATCGGTACCACTGCAATAAAATCCTTTCCCACTGGCATATCTGCAAGCACTGCTGAATTACCACCATAAACTTCCTCCATAAAGCTATTCAGACCAGAGCCTGACGCATTCCCTTCACTTGAAGATACCTTAGAGGATATCGTATTCGTTACTACACTGATGACTCCCACCACTACAAAAATCACTGCAGCAAGAATCAAACCTTTTTTTTGCTTTTCGTTCATGTTTTTCTCCTTCTTTTTCCAAAACTTGCTAGTAGATAGTATATAATAGAATTTTATTATACGCAAGAATTTAAGAAATTCTTCACATATATTGTTATATTTTATCTACGCAAACATTTATTTACTTGATGTATATGTTCTTTTATGTTATTCTAATAAAGCATAGATGAATTTGACCATTATAACTTTCACTATTACACAACATAATATATTTACCTGGGTAGTCGGGGGACGTGCTTTTCATCTGATCTGAGCCTTACAGAAAGGGTGATGCTTATGAGTACATACGAAGAATTTATGGTTATATTAACCGCTGGCATATTAATTGTTAACATTATAAGTATGAAAAATAAGAAATAGCCGTCCTGCTCCTGAAAAAGTAGACGGCTATTTCTTAGCTTGATATTTCGCCGGGTCGGGTGAAACGCCTCACCCTCCGACTGCCTTGTTAAATATATTATAACAAATTATTACTAAATGTCAATTTTATTTATAATTATAATGGAATGTTTCCGTGTTTTTTATATGGGCGTTCTACACTCTTGGTCTTTAATGCATCAAGAGCTGCCATAATCTTGGTTCTTGTCTCATCCGGACGGATAACCTCATCTACAAATCCCCGCTTTGCTGCAATGTATGGATTTAAGAACTTGTCCTCATACTGCTCAATAAGCTCTGCACGCTTTGCTTCCGGATCATCGGCCGCCTGAATCTGACGACGTCCAATGATATTCACCGCACCTTCTGCACCCATAACTGCAATCTCTGCAATTGGCCATGCATATACGATATCCGCTCCCATATGCTTCGAATTCATTGCAATGTATGCACCACCATATGCTTTTCGCATAATAAGTGAAATCTTTGGCACAGTTGCTTCTGAATATGCATACAATATCTTCGCACCGTGACGGATAATTCCGTTATGCTCCTGTTCAGACCCCGGTAAAAATGCCGGTACATCAATAAGCGATACCAACGGAATGTTAAAACAGTCACAAAACCGGATAAATCTTGCAATCTTGTCGGATGCATCGATATCCAATGAACCACCCTTGAAATTAGCCTGATTACAGACAAATCCTACTGTATTTCCGTCCATACGTCCGAAACCAACCACTGCATTTTTTGCCCAGTTCTTCTGTACTTCAAAAAAGCTTTCTCTGTCAATCATCGTATTAATAACTTCATGTACATCATAGCTCTTCTTCTTATTATCAGGAACAATGTTCGTTAATGCTTTGCATCTGTCTACGCTCTTACCACCGGTCTTTACCGGAAGCGGTGACTGATTATTATCCGGCAGATAAGAAAGAAGCTCTCTTACACCACCTAAACAATTCTTCTCACTTCTATATAAGAAATGTGCCACTCCTGACTTGGCTGCATGTGCCATGGCACCACCCAAATCCTCTGCAGAAATCTCCTCGCCGATTACCGTCTTTGCTACCTGCGGTCCGGTAATAAACATCTTGCTGACTTTCTCTACCACGAAAATAAAATCGCAAATAGCAGGTGAATAACAGGCACCACCGGAACAAGGTCCTAAAATAACCGCGATCTGTGGAATTACACCGGATGCAATGGTATTCCGTTCAAAAATTCCGGAATATCCGCTTAAGGAGTCAATTCCCTCCTCAATTCTTGCTCCACCACTATCATTAATGGTTACAATCGGACATTTCATTTTAATTGCCATATCCTGTAAATGTATAATCTTTCGGGAATGATATTCACCGAGACTTCCACCGATTACCGTAAAGTCCTCTGAAGATGCAAATACAGTTCTTCCGTTTATCTTACCATATCCGGTAACAACGCCATCTCCCGGTACACGCTTTTTATCCAATCCAAAATCATCAATGCGGGACTCCACCAGATCATCAATCTCCACAAAAGTTCCCTCATCAAATAAAATTTCCAGACGTTCTCTTGCTGTTAATTTACCTTTTTCATGCTGTTTTTCAATTGCTGCTTCTCCACCACCAAGCTTTGCCTGACTGCGGCGGCTTTCCAAATCTTCAATTGCTTCATTCCAATCCATGTTTCTTTCCTCCCGGAATAAATGCTCTTCCTCTTACATTACCAAAGATACTTTGTGGTTTTCATAGCACCACATATTTGTTGATTTTACAACATCTTGTTCTAAGTTGCAAGTGCTTTCTTTATAAAGTAACTACTACCGAACCTTCACTCTTGCACCAATCCCTTTTTTCCGTAAGAGTTTTCTATAATTTTTTAGCCTGCTCTTTGGTACTTTTACAACTGCTTTCGAAGAAATTCCCTTAAATGCCTTGCTTCCCACCTTCTTGTCAGAAAGCTTTTTCGTCTTGATGGTTATGGTTTTCAGCTTTTTACAGCCGTAAAATGTCTTTTTACCAATCTTACTTACTTTAGCCGGAATTGTAATCTTTGTAAGAGAAGTACACTTGTAAAATGCTGCATTACCTATTTCCGTAATCTCACTTCCAATACTGATATTTCTTAATTTCTTACACCCTCGAAATGCATTTGCATCAATTGAAGTAACCTTATATGTAATTCCATTCAAGGTTACTTTCTTCGCTATTGTAACCTTAACCGCATTTTTATTTACAGGTCTCACATATGCTGCTGTAGCATTCTCAACATCAGATACCGTTACTCTATAAACTGCATTTGTTCTGTCATCTGTTAATAATGTCCCCACCTCCGGCATGATTTTCATATCTGCCTTCCTTTCTTCTGTTGTTGGTTCTTTTGTTGCCGGCTCTTCCTCTGTCGGCTTTTCCGTTGGTTTTTCTGTTGTCGTTGCTTCTGTCGTTGGTTCTTTTGTTGTCGGCTCTTCCTCTGTCGGCTTTTCCGTTGGTTTTTCTGTTGTCGTTTCTTCTGTCGTTGGTTCTTTTGTTGCTGACTCTTCCTCAGTTGGCTGTTCTGGCTGTTTTACTATAACCGGAATTTCTATTTTTAACTGTGGCTGTTCCCTTGAAACAATGGTCAAAATTGTCTTTCCTTCACCGACAAGCCGCACAAGTCCATTTTCATCTACATCTGCCACTTTTGAATTTTCTGAAGTGTAAGAAAGCTCTGTTTCTAATGTTTCCTCCGGTACAAAACTTGCTGACAGTTGAATCTGCTCCCCTGCATTTCCAGCAATTTCTTTGTGACTAAGAGAAAATTCTTTTAATGCTATTTTTTGAAATTTTGCGTATAGAATAGTATGGTCGTTAATGACATCATTCTCGAAATCCCACAAATTCTTAAATGTGTTATCTTTGTACCATCCTTCAAATTCAAATCCTCGTACTTCCGGTTCCTCTGGTTTTGACACCTTTTCTCCTCCAATCACCGATTGGGATTCTACTTTTGCTTTTCCCTCTGTATCAAACACAACTTCATAATCCATGATTGTACTTTTATCTGCCAGCTGAAAAACATTACCGGAACGATAAATCTGTACGGTATTCCCCTTGCTGTTATAGGCACCAAATTCGTTATCCTTCAATATAATTGTCTGCTCTTTTGGATTATCATCCTGCAATGCATCATAAATAATAAGTGCATTCTTGGTGACGGAAGGGGTTTCAATGTGATTGCCCTCCATTATAAAATGATGCCCGTTCATTTTCATGCCATTAAATGTCATCAGCGCTCCTGTTGAATCGGCATTCGGAAGCTTTATCTCATTATCCTTCCATATAATATCCTTTGACATTTCCATTTTATAACTTTCATACATGCTCCCTGCCTTCCCTGTAATCGTAATGGAAGTATCTGTCATATCTCCACCCTGATAGGAAACTGCTTTTGTCACACTCCCATTTACCGTAATCTGATTCTGTTCCGATACAGCACCTCCGGTAAATAGATATTGCATGGAGCCATTTGTTGTTACCTGATTATTCCGAAACTGCAATCTTCCATGTACAATGCAGGAAGGGGTATTTTCATTTTCGGAGGATATTTCAATCACATTATCCTCTATTACAGCAGGAAATGCTCCCGTCGTTGTAAATACCGACATTGAGGTTTGGCTGGAAGTCTGATTAACATGAATAACATTTCCTCTTGCAGCACAATTGGTGGCAGTTTTAGAAAATGACATAAATGCCCATACAGCATCGGTTTCAAAGTAATTTTCTTCATATACAACATTGTCCACCTCTAAGCTGTCTTCGTATCCTACAGAAAAATCCAAATCCCGCTTCCAGTTATCACTTTTTGGTCCGTAAAATTCATTGTGCCGTATCATAATATTTCGAATATGAGAATCCCTTCCAAAATAATCAGAACCCTGCCGGGAATGGGAAAAAATGGCGATTACTTCATCTTTTACATTGTATCGTACGACATTATTTTCAAAAAGTGCATTTTCACTGCCTGAAGCATATATATCATTGTAACCAATTGCGCCACCGGTTTTTAATCCACTTTCATTGATAATCTCGCAGTGAGTCGTGCTTACATCATGCCAGCCATTACCAAAAGAAAGATTACAGGACCCTTTCTCCGGATCTGAAGATATACCCGCAGGAATATCAAGGGTGCAATATGTAATGTCCACATTTCTTACTGATTGAAGTCCTACCATTCCTCTTTTGTGGTCTGTTGTCTGTCCATCTAGAATCCGGATATGACGAAATGTAATATCCTCACATTTTGATACATATAGTTGCTTATCATTTTCCTGTCCTTCCTTCTGATAAC
>JAQXLK010000375.1 GCA_029012085.1 Clostridiales bacterium | reverse complement strand
GAACATGACATCTCAATGCGTGAGGTATATGGATTAGACAAAGCATTACGCGAGTAAACTCGCACAAGCGGTTTCCGTTAGTCCGGACAGGCGGTTTCCTGCCTGCCGGATTTGCGGTGTTACCGCACCATAATATTCACTTAGTTTTTATGATTCTTTCGTTTTGCACAAACTTACACCTTATAATTCCCCCTACTCTTTTAGTGTACCTTAGTTTCTGCGTTATTCTCATTAATGTGCTTGAGGTTTTCTCCTAATCGAATCATCATATCTATAGTAGTTTTCTTTATCAGTCATGCATAAGAACCGCTCTTCCATTCATACGGCTTGCTATTTCCTTCGCCAATATGAGCGACGCAATAAACTTATCTTTACCAAATTTTATAAAACAATTCATTGAGTGCTTTCTTTGTATGCCTGTAAATCTATTACCTTAGCAGGCTTTCTCTTTGGCAATAATCCGATTCGTTCCATGTCAAGACGGAATAATTCAGGCGGATATCCGTATGCATCAAAACCTTCCGGCTGGCATATATCCCCGTTAAGATATTCGCATAATTTCCATTGATACTTCGTATTCTTTTCAAGCTTCTTGTCATAGTATTCCATACAAGTTACAATTCGATTTATTCCACCGACCGATTTCCTACCATGCGTCTTGGTCACAACCATTTCACCAGACATTTTAAAATATTGCTGAATCTGCTCAGGTGTATATCCCATACTTTGCATAATTCCACGAATCACTCGTTCAATATACAATGTATAGTAATTCCAGTTTCTTACTTCTATATCTGTCATTGCAATGGCATAGCGATTACTTGCATTCACAATCAACAAAACATTTCTTCCCTTTAGCTTTACCAAATGCGTATCCCAACAAAATACAAGTGAAGTATCCCCTGTCGTTTCTAATTCTGTTTTTTTAATTCGTCCCTGTACTGCTTTTGTAGCTCCAATTTCCATTACTATCCTCTGTTTCTATCAAGTATCATCTTGATTGCCTGCTTCAAATCATCACTAAAATCAGCTAGGTCTTCATATGTAATCACATCAAGTCTCATAAGATCAACAATATTCCAAATAGCCTGCGACTTGCTCATCTCCATAATAACTCCCGGATGCTTCCTATCCTTCTTTATCCGGTTTTGAAGCTCCCAGAACTTTTCAGATGCTTTTTTATCTTCTGAACTTAATAATGCTATATACTCCTTATTCAACTGAGCCATATAGTTTTCCTGCCATAGCGGAAGCTTTTCTCTAAATAATTTCCAGTCTTTCTTTGATATTTCCATTAACGAGTTCCTCCATAAACAATCTTCCTACCCAATCAATTGGTCTGATTTTTCGGACTAATCCTCTTTCGCCTCACTTCTTGCATATTCTCTTTCCCACCACTTATTATATCCGAAAACACCTGTCACAACCTCACCATCATTAAATCTCATTTCGGTTGTTTCTGCTATTTCTACCAATGACGGTCTTGACATATATATTTTGATATTATCCAGTCCGGCGAATTCTGTCTTTCAGTATATATATCTATCATTAAAATTCCTCTCGCTTACTTCTTCATAAACCCTCATATCTCTTAAACCTTACAAATATTTTTTTAGCCTAAACTCCGTCTGCTCCCCCATCTTCTCACTCACAAGTTCAAATAAATTATCACTTGTTGCAAACAAATTCTTTGGATTTCTTCCTATAATCAAATACTGATTCTTATCATCCAGTGAAATATACTTTCTTGTATCATCATCCAACAATATATCAGCATTATCAATCACGATAAGTTTTCCCGTTTCACCAGCAATAAGTTTCCTAATATCCTTTTGATAATCCTGATAATTAATGCAAACGATATCCGGATTCACCGCCATACACTCTCTCATAAACGAAAAAGAAGCAGTTTTTCCGGTTGCCGATGAACCAGTAAGAATCGTAATATTGTTTGTAAAGTCAAAATTAAGTACATACGAGGTATGAACCGTTGAAAAATGCTCCATCACAATTGGCTTACTCTTCATTATTCCACCACTCCTTCAATTCTTCATAATCCGATATAACTTTCACTCCATTTTTATCAGACACATTAACTTCATTCATGTCAAATGGTATTACTGCATAATCACTATATACTGCTCCATCTTCTAGTTCGTACAATACTTCCAAAGCATTATCTCCACATTCCTTCATGCAAAAAACCTTATCCGGGAAATATAGCACATTCAACACTGTTTTACAGCCTGTTGATAAACAATCTATATCTAATGTAACACCATTAAACTTTGATTCCATCTTATATTTTCCAATCAGCTTAGAAGCATCAATTTTTTCAACAATTTCACTTGCCTTATCATCTATCTTGGAGACTGTTTTTTGGTTAAAGAACACATCATTAAGCTCCACATATTCTTTGTCACTCGGTATATCTTTCTTGTCTTTGAATATTGTAATCATGCCAATACCTCCAATCCAATATTTTCAAATTCTCCACATAATGATGTTCCTGAATAAATGCACTTCATTTTATCCTTTAG
>JAQXLK010000374.1 GCA_029012085.1 Clostridiales bacterium | reverse complement strand
AAGAATTGGAGAGAAGAATGGAAAATGCTTCTAAATAGAAAATGAAAAGAAAAGAGCAAAATGTGAGAAAAAGTTAGCAAAATTTGGTAAGTGGTGCATTGGTAAATTTGCTAGTATAAAAGTGCTCGAGCATAAAACTTTTATACAATTGTTATAATATTGGAGGTATTATATGCACAAACTTAAAAAATCAATTGCTAGAATATTAAGTGCATTGCTGGTGGTAACAACGGTTGTATCAGGCTCTGTTCTTCAAACGAAGGCAGCGGATGATACGTTGTTGTCCACATATGGCAAAACGTATGGACATGTTGGTACATGTATCAATTATAGTCAATTAACAGATCAGACGACTTTAAATCATGTGAAAACGCAATATAACAGTATTACACTGGAAAATGAAATGAAACCGGATTACTTATTGGGTAGTAGTGCAAATCTGATATCTGTGTCACAGGCAAAGAATTTAGGATACTATATCCCTGATGGATATTCAGAGACATATGTTCCAAAGCTCAATTTTGATACGATAGACAAGGTATTAAAAATCTGTTCTGATAATGGAATTGGTGTAAGAGCCCACACACTTGTATGGCATAGCCAGACACCATCGTGGTTTTTTCGTTATGGATATTCTTCATCTTATGGATATGTTACCGAATCTATGATGAATGCCAGAATGGAGTTTTATATTAAGACCGTAATGAATCATGTTTATACAAGCCAGTATGGAAAATGTGTATATGCATGGGATGTTGTAAATGAGTATTTTCATGCGACCAATTCCGGATGGGAAGGCGTATATGGCTCATGCGGGAATAAACCGGCTTTTGTAAAACGTGCTTTTCAGTATGCCTATGATTGTCTGGATTATTTTGGATTAACAAATTCTGTATCTCTCTTTTATAATGACTTCAATACCTATATGGAAGTTGATGATGTCATTACGATGATTAATTACATTAATTCTGAGAAAAAGATATGTAATGGTGTTGGTATGCAGTCTCATTTGGGAACAACTTTCCCTAGTGTAGATTACTATACTTCAGCATTAAAATCTTTCATAAATGCAGGATTTGAAGTGCAGATTACGGAACTTGATGTTACAAATTCTTCCAGCTCAGAACAGGCAACTTATATATATAACCTGATGAAAAATGTAAACAGCATCAAGAAGGCAGGAGGAAACATTTCAAGTGTAACTATTTGGGGACTTTCGGATAATGTCTCATGGATTCAGAAAAATAAAAATCCATTATTGTTCTCTTCCTTGAATGTTCCAAAGGAATCTTATTATAAGTTCCTACAGGCATATAAGGACACCGGATTTAGTACCTCCTCCGAAAGTTCGTCAAGTGATTCTTCTTCGACAACAACAGCTTATGCTTATTTGAAAGATGGCTGGTATTACATAAAGAATACAAATGCCCAGAAAGATTTGCAGGTACAGGATGATACAGGTGTTGCAGGTCAAAATGTAGAATTAGGAAGCGGAAGCGGAGTTGCAGGTCAGAAATGGTATTTGACAAATCTTGGAGATGGTGAGATTACCTTAAAGAGTGCCCTGGGTTATATGTTGGATGTTACGGGTGGTAAAAATGAAAATGCTACCAATATTGAAATATGGAGTGAAAATGGTAAAACTCCACAAGTATTTATGCTTGTAGCAAATGGAAATAATCAATATGGAATTGTAACCAAAACAAGTAGTGGTGAAAAAGGTCTTGATGCTTCCAATAAGGGAACAGAAGATGGAACTAATGTACAGCAGTACAGCTATTATGGTGGTGTTAACCAGCTTTGGAGTTTTGAAGAAACTGATTATTCCAATAGCTCTAGTGATGAGGAAGAAATGAATACCGGAGTATTAGCGGACGGCTGGTATTACATAAAGAATACAAATGCCCAGAAATATTTGCAGGTACAGGACAATACAGGCGCTGATGGACAAAATGTAGAAATTGGAACTGGCACAGGCGTAAAAGGTCAGAAATGGTATGTAACAAATACAAGTGACGGCTATGTCACTTTGAAAAATGGACAAGGTTATATGCTTGATGTTCAGTATGGCACGGATAAAGATGGAACCAATATTCAGACCTATTCCAGCAATGGAGCTGATGCCCAGAAATTTAATATCAAAGCTCTTGGAGATGGTACCTATGCTATTTTGACAAAAGTATCTTCGGATGCAAAGAGTCTGGATGTATATAATTTTGGAACATCGGATGGTTCCAATGTATGCCAGTGGACATACTATGGAAATTCATGCCAGATTTGGGTATTTGAATCATGCAGTAACTAAACTGCATAGAAGGACTGTAAAATAAGTTCATAGAAGTTAGAAAGAGAGTGTAAAATAACTCTCTGAAGAAGGACAATAATCCAGTATCGTCGTTTAGACTGCTGGATTATTTTTATTAAGCGATGTTCCTGATTTATAAATGTGACGTGGGCATAAGCACATACGTGACTAAGCAATGTGTGAATAGAAGATAGCAAAAAATAAGGAGAATGCATACATCCACATAAGTATAATGACAAGTGAAGGTATAGAACGAACATAACGGAGGAGGTATTACAATGAGGAAAAGAGTGGTTGAGCTTCTGCTTATTGGAAGCATAGTGATGATGACGGGGTGTGGAGCGCAGGAAAGCACTGTGCAGACGCAGGAAACT
>JAQXLK010000373.1 GCA_029012085.1 Clostridiales bacterium | reverse complement strand
CTGAACCATGATGCCTCTATCTCTGATATATTAGATCCAACGGATCGTATTCAGGATCGTATCAATGAATACCGCGAGAAGCACACAATTCGTGAAAACTACTAAACACTTGATATTGAATTTCATTATAATAGTTTCATAGACACAAAAACCGGCATCCATTTCCCTTAGAAAATGGATGCCGGTTTTTAATGTTTTATAATGTATATTTACTGCGTTGTTTCCGATGAAGCAGGTGCCGGCTGTGTCGTCGCCTCTGTAGTTGGCTCAGTGGTTGTCGGAGGCTGGGTTGTTTGTTCCGACGTAGCAGGATCCGGTGTCGGCTGTGTTGGCTGTTCCGGTTCTGCAGGCACGGTTGGTGCTGTCGAAGGTTCTGTCGATACCTCTGTCGTCTTCTCATCTTTCTTTTTCTTCTTCTTTTTCTTCTTTTTGTCATCGTCCTCTGTCTCAGAACTTGACCTTGTATCTTTCCAGTCCTTTGTAGAACGTACCCATTCATAATCCGGGAACTTGATATCCTTCAATCCTTCATGAATCTCTGCCATAAAGTCATGCCATATTCTGCCCGGATAGGTCGAACCCCAAAGTCCTCTTGTTGCTTGTGGTGTATCATATCCAACCCATACACTGGTTGTATAATACGGTGTATATGCACAGAACCATCCGTCAGTATTATTATCTGTAGTTCCTGTTTTACCTGCGCAAGACATTCCTTGAATTCCTAATCCACTTGCAGTTCCACCGGTAAATACACCCTTAAGCATAGAAGTCATCATACGACATGCATTCATCTCGTAAACTTCTTTTGATTTCACTTTATCTTCCACAATTACATTTCCCTGCGAATCCGTAATGGATACAATACAGGTCGGCTTACGAAACTCACCATCATTCTCAATTGTGGAATATCCGGATGCCATCTCTACGGTTGTTGCACCATAGGTAAGACCACCCAGACATGCAGCCATATTCTGCCGATCTTCTATCGTTAAATAGTTAAAGTTCATATTAAGCAGGTACTCTGCACCTACCTCCGGCGTCAATTGCCCAAACAGACGATAAGCAACTACGTTCTTAGATGCTGCAACCGCCTGTGCCAAAGAAATCATTCCGGAATAAGACAATCCCGAATTTTCCGGCATATTTGCCTTTTCAAATTTGTTATCATCTACTCTTGTCGCCGGTGTATATCCTCGTTCTAACTGTGGTGTATATACAATCAATGGTTTAATCGTACTACCCGGCTGTCTCGGACTCTGATAAGCACGATTCAGACTATAACCTTCTAGTTCTGACTGTGTACGTCCTCCTACAATCGCAACTACCCGGCCATTGGAATTGTCAATGCAGGTTGCTGCTCCCTGAAGGTTATAAATTCCGGTCTCTTCATTTTTCTCCTCATCCACTGAAAGCGTTTCATTAATCGTCTTTTGCAAAGCCTTTTGCTTTGACTGGTCAATGGATGTGTAAATCTGATATCCACCTGTATAAAGAGTCTGATAAGTCTCATCGTAAGCTGCACGATACTTCTCATTATATGCATGCTGTTCATCAATATTATCAAACTTATACTGAAACTTAAAGCCGGATGCCTCCATCAATGCTTCTGTTGCACAGAAGTTTGCGAATGTCTCCACATAATCATGACTTACTTTCTTCTCTTCTGCCAGTTCAATCTTCTCATCCAGAGCCATCTGCAGCTCAATATCATTGATATAGCCCAATTCATGCATATCATTTAAAATCTTATCTCTTCGCTCAATGGTATGGTCATAATTTACTCTCGGATCATAATAAGTCGGGCTATTCGGTATACCACACAAAAAAGCTGCTTCTGATGTAGTAACCTCATCTAAATCCTTATCAAAATAGCCCTTTGCAGCAGCTCCAATTCCATAATAACCATTTGCAAAGAAAATATTATTCAGATAAAACTCCAATATATCCTGTTTGGTATATTTTTTTTCAAGCTCCCATGCAATAAAAATTTCTTTAAATTTTCTTGCATACTTGTCTGCATTTGTTTTCTCCGCGCTCACTTCATTGGTTAAGAAAATACCTCTTGCCAGCTGCTGGGTAATCGTACTTGCACCCTGAGTAATGGTACCTTCATTTTGAAACAAGATATATGCAGCACGCATGATACCTTCATAATCCACACCATTATGCTCGTAAAATCTTCTATCTTCTACAGATACCATAGCCTCTACAAAAGCTGCAGGTATCTCATCATAGGTTTTATAATAAACCTCTTTTTCTCCCTTGATTTCACGAATCTTCTTACCCTTACTGTCATACACTGTGGAAGTTTCATCTCGACGGAAATTATCGATTGACGAATTACCAACCACTTCAATTGCCTGCTCCCTATAGGCCAATATGTTTTTTCCAATCTTCTGATAAACCACATATCCACCAATCACACCTACAAGCAGAAAAATGGTCAAAAGATATGTAAGTATAATCCTTCTAACTTTTCTCTTTTTCCTTCTTTTTGCCTGTCTTGCCTGACGCTTTTGTGCCTTTTCCATTTCCTCTGGAGATTTTTTCTTCTTATCAGCCATAATACTCCCTCGTTTCCAGCTGCACTACCCTATATAGCAATATAATTACATTCTATTCCCATATTGGTAAACATATCCTTAATTCCCGGATTTGTAGCAAAAATGATAATCTGGCGATTAACATATTCACCTAAACAGCTTAAAGTTTCATTTAATCTATGATAATCATAGGTGACAAAAATGTCATCCATGACAATCGGCAATTCCTCTGCCATTAACACATCTGCAATTGTCAATCGAAGTGCAAGATAAATCTGCTCAACCGTTCCGGTACTTAAATATTCCATATTCACAAAAGAATTATCCTTCTTTACCATAACCCGGAGCTGATCATCAATCTTAACCTCTGTGTATCTATTATCGGTAATCTTTCCTACAATCTGTGAAACCTTTTCATTCAATACACTACCAAAGGAATCATAAATCTCCTCTGACAAATCCTGAATTGTTTCAATTGCAAGATCAAGGGCATTCAGTTCAACCTCATTTGCTGCCTTCTTTTCCCGAATCTCCATAATTTCCTTCAGATACTGCTCCTGATTCACACGATCCTCTAAGATACGCTCTTCCTTTACCTTCAAGTCTGATAGCTTATTCACAAACTCTCTTTGTTCGTCAGTACTTAATGCTGACGTCTGCTGTGTCTTCGCTTCTTCAAATCCCTTTTCTATCTCAATCTCTTCCAGCAAACGATATAACTTTGTACGTTTTACGAGTACCTGAATAACGGTAAGAACCATCAATCCAATACCAAATCCCATAATACCCATAGTAATAGCAGGATCATTTAACGGAATCAACCATGCAAGGCATACGAACGCAGCAATACCAATCAATCCGATAAATAAAATCACCATCGGATTATCCAAAATACTCTTTGGCCCCATATTCTGAAGCATCTGTCTTTCCCGTTCTTCCTTCGTTAATTCCTTTTCCAAATCCTCTTTTGGCCCTTCTTTGACATGTTTTCCATTAATCGGTGAGAACTTAAGCGGCTCCTCTTTTTTCTTCTCCATAGCAGCCTCTACCTGCTTATATTCCTCTTTCACCGCAGCAATCTCTGCATCGAAATCTCTATCTAAGGCAAGCTTTGCAGTCAATTCCTGCTCCTTTGCCTCCAACTCCCGATTGGAAAATTCTTTTTTCTTATTCTTAAGTTCCATAATTGCGCTGACAGCATCAATATCCCCGGTTCTTGTAGATGCCATATTCACAATATAGTTATTCAGACGTTCTGCAATCTCTTTATCCGTTGTAGCACCAAATTGTCCAATACACAAAGTATTCAGATATGTATTCTTATCTGTCTGAATCAAAGTTCCTCTTAAATCATTCGGCTCTTTAAGTGGAAGTTCCCTTCCGGTATTCAAATCTTTTACTGTAGTCTTCTTCTCCGTACGGACAAAATTTCGTTCAATCAAATACTGCCCCTCTTCCGTAGTAACCTCCATCGCTCCGGAAAATGCAGAGCTATTAATCGGCTTTTTCTGTTCATAATGATCGAATCTTGCCGCGGTTCCTCTTGCTTTATCAATGCCATAAAGCATATCTACAATAAAATCCTTTGTTGTGGTCTTTCCAGCCTCATTTGCTCCATATATCAAATTGATACCAGGAGCCAGCGAAATATCTTTATTATGAAATTGTCCAAAATCCTGTAAGTGTAACTTGTCAATTCTCATCCTACTGTTCTCCTGTCTTTAATAATACATCTAATCCATAATGTACAGCCTTCTTACATACCTCATCATTATAATAATGGTCAGAAAGCTGTCCTATGAACCGTCCTATCAAATTATCCTGATTCTCTGCATATAACTGGTTTAAATCATATTCCCCGGCTAGTTCTGAAACCACCTCGTAAATGTTATACTTCTGGGTAAGCGGTGTAAAGTCAAATACATCATGGTTATGATTATGTCCCTTTACCAGAATACGATAAATATGCTGGGTTCCAAGCTGACAAATCTGTCTATCTACCAAATCTAAAATCATAGCCGGTGTATGATCCGGTTTGATGTTAATCAGCAAATTCATATAACATCTTTGTGCCACCGGAACAAATTCCGTCTTGACAATTCCATCCACCACTTCACCATATATATATCCTCTTGCACCGGTATCAGTAAAATCAATTGGCTCTAAAGAACCTGCCATAATAACTGCGTTTTCTTTGATGACCTCCGGCTTATGGATATGACCTAATGCAACATAATCAAAATTAGATTCCTTTATGTTCTTCCTTGTAAATGGTAAATGTTTTGCATCACCACCATGCGCAAGCAGGATGTTAAATGCCCCCTGCTTTGCAGGCTTTATATGATCAAGAATATCATCTGTATTCTCCTTACTGCTATAGGAAAAACCAGTTACACATACATTCAAATCCTTCATGTATACGTTGCTGATCTTATCTGCCGACAAACAGATTGTTTTAGAAGAAAACTTATAATCTGCCAACGGACTATCCGGCTTCAAGTAATCATGATTACCTGCAATCATGATTGTCTTTGTCCTCGTTAGCCTGGAAAGAATATAATCCACATCCCGAATCATTCCTTCTGACGGCGGCATATGGAATAAATCTCCCGCAATCAACAATAAATCAACCTGTCTGCTCTCCGCATCCTCAACAACCTTAACAAAAGTCTCTTTAATTTCTCTGGCTCTGTCCTCACTCCAAGGTCTTCCTTTATCAGGCTGTACGCCTAAATGGGCATCTGCCATATGTATAAATTTCATGATTACACCTACCTCTTTCATGTGTATATTTCTGAACAATAAACAAGACTATATGTCTTCTTCGCACCAGTCTGATAACCCCTGGCACGTAACCGCAAGAAAACATACAGTCCTATTATATTAGATTTTTACAAGAAGTGCAAATATTCTTTACTATAAATAAAGCATTTCTGCAATTCTTAAGTTTTTCTTTTGTTTTCTGTAAGAATTATCTTCAGCAATTTTTTCCATGTAAATACTTTTCTCTCGTAGCAAGACCACCTCTGATATGCCGTTCTGACTTATTTACGTCTAACACTTTCCTTACTTCATGGGCAAGTGTTGGATTGATGTAAAGAAGCCTCTCTGACACATCCTTATGTACCGTGCTCTTGCTGACTCCAAACCGTTTTGCAGTTTGTCTTACCGTAGCATTCGAATCAATAATATAGGTTCCAATCTCAACTGCTCTTTCTTCAATATATTCTTTCAAGAAAAATCTCCACAAACACTTGTTGTTACAGTGTATGCAGATAAAAAGTAATGAATGCTTATTTCTTTTATTGCTCTGCTCCTTCTTTTTGTTTTTCTACCAGAACTTAAATAAACGGAGAAGTTTCACTACAACACGATAAGGAAGCGGCTGCAATTCTTTTCTTGCCTCTTTTAAATATTTCCGGATTGGCAGCTGCTGCGGACAATGCTGCTCACATTTTCCACATTCGACACACTGATATGCATCCTTTGGCTCCTTCTGAAAAGCTGTCGTCTGAATATACTCATGCCGGGCAGATTTCTTTTTCTTTTCTGTGTACAGCTCATTATAACAACGGAAGGTTCCCGGAATATCGACTCCCTTTGGACATGGCATACAATACTGGCAGCCGGTGCAATTCACTTTAATAGTCCGGTTAATCTCCTGTTTGATGTTCTCAATCATCTCCCGGTCCTCGTCTGTAAATTCGTTCGCCTGCACCTCAGAAGCAATCCGAATGTTTTCCTCTACCATATCCATGGAATTCATCCCGGACAGCACACAGGTTACCTCCGGCTGCTCCCACAGCCACCGAAGTGCCCATTCTGCTGCTGAACGTTTTTTTGAATTGGCCGCAATTAGTTCCTTCGCTTTATCCGGCAGTAAATCCACCAGTTTTCCACCACGAAGCGGCTCCATGATAATCACAGGTATTCCCTTTGCCGCTGCCGCCTGCAGACCTTTTCTTCCTGCCTGGGTATTCTCATCCATATAGTTATACTGTATCTGGCAAAAATCCCAGTCATAGGCATCTAAAATCTCCAAAAACTTTTCCGTGTTACCGTGAAAGGAAAATCCGATATTCCGTATGGCACCGGATTCTTTTTTCTTGGCAATCCATTCCTCAATCCCAAGTCTTTTGAGCTTCTCCCATGCTGCCACGTCCGTTAACATATGCATCAGATAATAATCCACATAATCTGTCCGCAAACGCTTAAGCTCCTCATTAAAATAGCGGTCAATGGCTGCCGAAGTTTTTACAAGATATTGTGGTAACTTCGTTGCAATATTTACCTTATCACGGCAGTTGTTTCTTGCAAGAATCTCTCCCACTGCCTCTTCGTTTCCCGGATACAAATATGCTGTATCCAGATAATTGACTCCCGCCTGTATGGCTGCCATAACTTCTTTTTCTGCTTTATCTATATCAATGCTGTTTCCCTTTTTGGTAAAACGCATACACCCATATCCCAGCAAAGAAATGGGCTCTCCCTTCCTGTTATTTCGGTACTGCATACCTTATCCTCCTTCTATTCAAGAACGCCGCTTCGTCAAATCATAAAACCATAGCTTCGATATCTGATTTGGAATGCACTCCGATTGCCTGATTCACCTTTTCTCCGTTCTTAAATACAATCAGATTTGGAATATTCATTATTTTATAATCCATAGCTAACGATGGTTCTTTATCTACATTTACCTTGCACACTTTTATCTCCGGATGCTCTTCGGCAATCTGGTCAACGATTGGCCCTAACATCTTACAAGGTCCACACCAGTCTGCCCAGAAATCCACGAGCACTGTCTTTGTCTCTTTTAATACTTCCTGTTCAAATGTATCTGTGGTTATATTCATTACTGCCATTGTAAAAACCTCCTTTGATTTTTAATATATATTAGTAGTAATATTCTTATCATATTATATTTATTTCATACAACGAAGTCAACGCACCTAACCTTAACTTTTATCTTTGTTAACTTTGGACTACTTATCTTATTCCCTCCATTCTTCAATAACGCAGGTATGGTGTTTCTTATCTTCCCCTTCTGCGTCATAGTTAATACCAACTAACAGAATCTTATCGCCATATCCTGATAAGGCTCCCTGATATCTCTTTTCTTTAATCTGCTGAATGGCGGTATCTGCGGACTGATTGTACTTTAGTTCCACCACCATAGCCGGTCTCCAGCCTGCATTGGCTCTTGGTTTGAATATAAAGTCTGCATACCCTTTGCCAGCCGGGTGCTCACGGATTATGTCATAATATGCCGGGGCAGTAAAGTACGCCATGGTAAGAACACAGCTTAAGGAGTTCTCGTCATTGTATTTTAGCACCGATGTATAAGTGTCGTGGGCCTGTTCAATAATTTCAGCTACTTTGTCTGCTTCTTTGTCTATTGTAGCAAACAGCAATTCATCACATCTTGATATTATCTTAGCTATATCCTTCCACTCACCAATCTGTAACGCTGCCTCAAATGCGGTTGCAACCTCGTAGTTTGGAATATATGCAGTTTTTCTTTCTGCATCATATCCAAGATATCCCAGATGAATTAATGCAGTGAGGGCATCATCCTTTAACGCAACTGTGGAAAAATCATCTTGAAATGAATTAGTATTAACTCTAACCTTTCCACCGGCAAGCATCGTCATAATATCGTCTTTTAACCCGGCATAATTCATAGTGATAAATGTGTTAATGGATGCAAAGGATGATGTATTTTTCCAATAGGAATCAAAATCCTTTTTCTTCATTGCCATAGCTACCGAGTTCGGGTTATACATATGAACACCATCAATTAAATATCCATTGTACCATGCCTTTGTGGTATCAAAATCCATATCATATTCCTTGCAAAGTCCT
>JAQXLK010000372.1 GCA_029012085.1 Clostridiales bacterium | reverse complement strand
TTTGGTATATAAGGATTCGGTCGATGCAAGAAAGTACTTACCAGAAGATAGAAAGACAACTCAGTTTTTAGGATTCTGCGATAACAGTAGATATTCGTTGGATAAACTTGATGATTATGATGGAAAGTCATTCAAATGGTTAAGAATTTCTTTTGCGCAGCATGAGATTGATGCGTCCCTCGAATTCTGTGCAGGCGCAATGAAGAAGGGGTATCTGGTTCAGTTCAATCCAATGGATTCCATCAGTTATACTGATGAAGCAAGAGCTGCAATGGTAGAAAAGGTGAATAAAGTAAAGCCTGCTTCTTTCTCTATCGTTGATACTTTTGGTGCTATGGATATGTGTGACCTAGTCCATATTTTTAAGCAGGTAGATAGTTTGCTTGATAAAGAAATAAAGATTGGTCTTCATTCTCACGACAACCTTGGTCTTTCTTGCGCGTTGGCTGAAAGAATGATTGAACTGGCCGAAGAAAGCGGACGAGATATTATTGTTGACGGTTCACTGTTTGGAATGGGCAGGGGAGCCGGAAATGCTAAGACAGAACTATTGGCAGATTATATCAATAAACATTGTAACGGGCACTACGATCTTCAGAAGCTTTTGTTAACAATTGATACATACATTACACCGGTAATAGGTGAAATCCATTGGGGATATGACCTTCCGATGTACGTTTGTGGAACAAAACATTCCCATGTTGATAATGTCTACCATCTTAAGAAATCCTATGACTGTACGGCTAATGAAATGTACGATTTAGTTGAGGCATTGACTCCGCAACAGAGAACTCGCTACGGTACAGGCTATTCGAAGACAGACTTTTCAACATTGGATGGAATATATGAAAACTATAAGAAAGGTAAAATGAAATGAATTGTGCAGAATACTTAGTTGACTTCCTCATTAAAAAAGGTGTCACTGATGTGTTCGGTTATTCAGGTGGGTATATCGTTCCTTTCATTGACGCTCTTTATGCCAGAAAAGATGAGATTCATGTTCATGTTTGCTATAATGAGCAAGGTTGTGCATACGCCGCCGGTGGATTTGCAAGAACCAGTGGAAAACTTGGAGTATATTTCACCACTTCCGGTCCTGGTGCAGTCAACTCGTTTGGTGGATTAGCTGATTGCTGGTTCGATGGTGTACCTATTATGGCAATAACCGGAAATGTTCCGACAAATGAGCAGAGAGGTTTTTCCGGGGTCCGTCAGAATGGATTCCAGGAGATGGAAATTGTTTCTATGACAAAACACATTACAAAATACTCAGTTTCTCCGAATAAAGCTGAAGCATTCCCCGAAATCGTGTCTCGTGCGTATAAGTTAGCAACTACAGGCAGAAAAGGAGGTGTTCTCATTGATTTTCCATTTGACATACAGAAAACCAGTGTTGATTGTAGGTAATGGTGCTCGTTCAGCTGAGATTTCCGAACTGATTTATAAGTTTATCAACAAGACACATATTCCAGTTCTTACCAGCATGAACACTGTAGATATGGTTCAGGACAAATACAGAATTGGCTTTATCGGCACTTACGGAAACAGAATATCTAATATGATTCTAAACGAATGCGATATTGTTATATCTGTTGGTGCAAGATTAGGCCTTCGGCAGATTGGGCATAAGAAAGAACTTTTTGCTCCTAAAGCTAAACTTGTTCGATGCGATGTCGATCAGTATGAACTGGCAAGAGAAATCAAGCCTGATGAAGAGGATTATAACCTTGACGCAAAAGCGTTTATGGAACAGTTAATTGCTGAGGACATTCCTGACTATAGCGAATGGTGGAATAAATGCCACGAAGCAAAAAAAGTTCTTGAAGGCTATGATGATACTGATGGAAACAGGCTGATTGACAAGATTGCTCAGGTTCTCCCTGAAAATCCGATTGTTACTGTTGATATCGGTCAGACCGTATGTTGGACTGCACAATCATTGTGGCTTAAAGGTACTAAAGGTAGAATTATTATCGGTGGTAGCTATGGCGCGATGGGAGTAGGACTTCCTTATGCAATAGGAGCATCAATATCTACAGGAAACGGAATTGTTTACTGTATCACCGGTGATGGTGGATTGCAGATGAACATACAGGAACTTGAAACAGTTAAAAGAGAAAAGCTTCCGATTAAAATATTGGTTGTTAATAATAAAGAACTTGGTAAGATTAGTGAGATTCAGCACGGATCTTATGGAGACAGATTTTGCATCACCACTGAGGAGAGTGGCTATTCAGTTCCTGATTTTGAACGTGTAGCGACTGCTTATGGAATCAAAGCGGCAACACTAGACAGTTATGAAGAACTTGATGAATACAAAGATTGGCTTGAAGATAAAGAACCTTGTCTTTTAAACATTCTGCTTCCTTCACTTACGCTTCTGATTCCAAAAATCAAATGGGAGACATGCACAATTAAACCAGATTTGGACGAAGCCACATTAGAAAAGGTAAATGCACTTATCGGAGTGTAAGGTGAATATATGATTAAGTACTTGATATTAGATGTCGATGGAACATTGACAGATGGAAAGATATATATGGGGCCAAATGGTGAAGCTATGAAGGCATTCTCTATTAAGGATGGCTATGTTAGTAATTTTATTCTGAAACCTGTCGGCATCGTTCCGGTAATTATCACTGCAAGGAATAGCTCGATTGTTCAACATAGATGCGATGAGCTTGGTATTACCTAAGTGTATCAAGGAAAAATGGATAAGCTAGCGGCCCTGAAGGAGATTGTCGGAGAAGAAAATATTGGAGCCTGTGCTTATTTTGGAGATGATATTCTTGATCTTAAGTGCATGGCTCCAATCCAGGAAGCCGGAGGTATAGTTGGCTGTCCGTGCGACGCAGTAAAAGAGATAAGGGCTATCGCTGATTATGTTTGCATAAGTAAAGCTGGCGAAGGCGCTTTACGTGAATTTGCTGAATGGCTTATTGAACCTAAAGTCGATGAAGAAGATATTAACAGAAGGGTTAACGCAGCTATTGAGTATTTGACACAGTTGAATGTGACTAAAGAGGATGCTGGAAAAAAAGTTATTGTTAACGATAAATTCTTTTATTCCATTCAATCATATGATACAAAGTCTGCTGATGAATGCAAACTGGAATCTCACAGAAAATACATAGATATACAAATTATGGTCGCTGGAGAAGAAAGTATGGAGGTTGTGGATATCTCCAAATTGTTCGTTAAAGAAGAATACGACAAAGAGAAAGATGTAATGTTTTGGCAGGTACCTAAGAGAATGGCGAAGGCCACTTTACGAACAGGCGATCGTATTGTTTTATATCCTGAAAATGCACACAGGGGTGCGGCTTCTATCAAAGAATCAAGCCATGTTCTTAAAATAGTAGGAAAGGTTGCAATTTATTAGTATGCACTCTCACAATTTTCTAGAGCACATCAATGCCATTTAGCTGCGCAAGTTACTAGGCAATGGACCACTGCAAGCAATGCCATTAAGCTCTATGTTCGATTTTTTGTTCGGGCATTAGAAAATGAAAAATTCTGTTATTTTTTGACACAAAAATAGGAAAAATAATCACGCCAAAAAGACAGATGGTTATCATCTGCCAAAATAAAAAAATA
>JAQXLK010000371.1 GCA_029012085.1 Clostridiales bacterium | reverse complement strand
AAAGAGTAGGGATGGGTTATGAAATTTCTGATTATCACTAATCATTCATATATGTTATGGCAGTTTCGCCGGGAACTGATTACTGAGTTGCAGAAGCATGGAGAGGTTGTGATCAGTATGCCGTTTGTTGGTCATGAGGATGACTTCAAAGCGATGGGGTGCAGATGTATCAACACAGAGCTTGATCGCCGAAGTATAAACCCGGTAACAGATTTGAAATTGTATAGTTTTTATAAAAAGCTGCTGAAAAAAGAGCTGCCTGATATGGTTATTACATATTCTATTAAGCCGAATATCTATGCAGGATATGCCTGCAGGCGTATGGGTATTCCGTACTGTGTAAATGTTCAGGGACTTGGAACTGCTTTCCAGAAAGAGCCGATCGCAACAATTGTAACGCTTATGTACCGTACAGCCATTAAGAAAGCAAAGACGGTATTTTTTGAGAATGAAGCTAATGCTGCCGAGTTTGTAAATAGAAAAATTACCCCTCGCAGCCAGCAGACGATTCTGC
Source organism: Clostridiales bacterium (assembly GCA_029012085.1). Classification (GTDB taxonomy): domain Bacteria; phylum Bacillota; class Clostridia; order Lachnospirales; family Lachnospiraceae; genus CAG-590. The sequence goes on along the minus strand of JAQXLK010000371.1, from coordinate 2,386 downwards.
ATGGTGCGGGGGTTAATACAGAATACTACTCTCAGGAGCCTTATCCCAGTGAAGATGATGGTATCCACTTTCTGTTTCTTGGACGAATTATGAAAGAAAAAGGTGTGGATGAACTGTTTGAAGCTGCAAAAAGAATAAAAGCAAAATACGGAGATAGAGTTGTATTTGATTTGGTGGGATTCTTTGAAGATGAGTATAAAGACGTGGTTGAACAGTTGGAGAAAGACGGCGTTGTTGTATTTCATGGCTTTCAACCGGATCCAAAACCATATTATGCGATGAGCCATTGTGTAGTACTACCCAGTTACCATGAGGGGATGAGCAATGTTTTGCTGGAGGCGGCAAGTATTGGGCGTCCGCTGATTACTACAGATATTCCAGGGTGCCGGGAAGCGGTAGATGAAGGTGTGAATGGATTCCTCTGTAAAAAGATGGATACTGAAGGACTGGTAGAATGCATGGAAAAGTTTCTTCAGCTTGATGAAAATCAGCGAAAAGAAATGGGAAATGCGGGATCCCGAAAAATGTTGGAAGAGTTTGATAAGAAAAAGGTTGTGCAGGAAACCATTCAGGCGATAAATATCGAATCGGTTCAAGTATAAGAAAATATTGAGGTACAAAAATGTCTGATCAATATATTGATTTTATCTTGAAAGGAGATAAGACTCCGGCGGATTGCAAAGATGTGCGTCACACAAAGCATGATGCACACCTTGCAGCAGGTACGCCGAAGCGTACTTAAATATGGATAAAAAAGTAAGTGTTATTTCAGGAATATATAATTGCTCAGGAACATTGTCTGAAGCAATAGAATGCATTTTAAATCAGTCATACACGAATTGGGAACTGATTCTCTGCGATGATGGTTCAACAGATAATACATATGAAATAGCGAAAGACTATGCGAGGAGATATCCGGAAAAAATTTTTCTGCTGAAAAATGATAAAAATAGAGGATTGAATTATACTCTGAATCACTGCCTTCAGTATGCAAGCGGAGAATATATTGCCAGAATGGATGGCGATGATCACTGTTCTAAAGAACGCTTTGAAAAAGAACTTGAAGTATTTGATACAGAACCGGATCTGGCGATTGTAAGTACAGATATGGTCTATTTCGATGAATCAGGTATTTGGGGAAGAATAGGACATCCGGATGATCCTGAGAGGGGAGATTTCCCACATGAGAGTCCGTTCTGCCAGGCACCTTGTATGGTAAAAAAAGAGGCTTATGATGCGGTAAATGGTTACACAGTAGATAACAGATTACTTCGAGTTGAGGATTATCATCTCTGGATAAAAATGTACGCATCCGGTTTCCGGGGAAAGAATATCCATGAACTGTTATACCAGATGAGAGATGACAGAAATGCATATAGAAGAAGAAAGTTTAAATACAGATGGAATGAAGCATATGTAAAGTATCTGGCAGTAAAAGAACTTGATCTGCCCAAATGGATGCTGATATATGCTTTGCGGCCTATAATAACTGGTTTAATGCCTGACTTCTTATATAACTGGCTTCATAAGAAAAGATTACGTAAATAGTTGAGTTATGTGTGGGAGAGAGAACTATGATTCCAAAGAAAATTCACTATTGCTGGTTTGGCAGAGGGGAAAAGTCTGCAACGACAAAAAAATGCATAGAAAGTTGGAAAAGATTTTGCCCGGAATATGAAATTATTGAGTGGAATGAGGATAATTTTAATATCGCGCCATATCCTTATGCAAGATACTGTTATGAAAATAAAAAATGGGCATTTTTGAGTGATTTTGCCAGATTAGTTATTATTGGGGAACAAGGAGGGTTATATTTCGATACAGATGTCGAGATTTTAAAAGCTTTTGATGAGTTGCTTCAATATGATGCCTTTTATGGATTTGAAAACAATGAGAATATCAATACGGGAGAAGGATTTGGAGCAATAAAAGGTCATCCAACTGTTATTGCAATGCTGCAGGAGTATTTAGACTTAAACCCCAATATAGATGGTGTATATCCACTAACCTCTTGTCCTGCATTGAATACTAAAGCACTTATCCCATTTGGTCTACGATTAAACGGTACAAGGCAGAATATTGCAGGAGCCGAAATACTTCCTGCAGATTATTTGAATCCGTATGATGATCCCACGGGCAAACTTAATATAACCGGAGATACGTATTCAATACATTGGTATTCTAAAAGTTGGATTAACAAATATGTAGTATATCGCAGTAAAGTTTTAAAACCCATACACCGGGTATTTGGAGTTGATTGTTTTTCATGGTTGAAGAAAAAAAGAGAGAATTAAGTAAAGAAGATAGTAAAATGATTCAGGGACTCTCTGTAATTGCGATGGTGTGGCTTCATTTATTTTGTACATTAGATTATGAAGGAAAATTT
>JAQXLK010000370.1 GCA_029012085.1 Clostridiales bacterium | reverse complement strand
GATTCCGGTGCGATGCCATTTGCACAGTGGCATTATCCATTTGAGAATGAGGATATTTTTAAGGAGAATTTCCCGGCTGACTTCATTTCGGAGGCGGTTGATCAGACAAGAGGATGGTTCTATTCTCTTATGGCTATTTCAACCTTAATCTTTAACGAAGCTCCTTATAAGAACGTTATCGTTCTTGGACACGTTCAGGATAAGGACGGACAGAAGATGAGTAAGTCTAAGGGTAATGCAGTAGACCCTATGGAGGCTCTTAATAAGTATGGTGCAGATGCAATCCGCTGGTATTTCTATACAAACTCAGCTCCTTGGCTGCCTAACCGTTTCCATGAGGATGCAGTAATTGAGGGACAGCGTAAATTTATGGGTACCCTTTGGAATACGTATGCATTCTATGTTTTGTATGCTAACATTGATGAGTTTGACCCAACAAAATACAGCCTTGATTATGATAAGTTAGCTGTAATGGATAAATGGCTGCTTTCAAAGCTTAATTCCGCAGTAAAGGCAGTGGATGAAAACCTTGGAAACTACCGGATTCCGGAGGCTGCAAGAGCATTATCCGAGTTCGTGGATGATATGAGTAACTGGTATGTAAGACGTTCCCGTGAGCGTTTCTGGGCAAAGGGCATGGAGCAGGATAAGATTAATGCTTATATGACTCTTTACACAGCACTTGTTACCATCAGTAAGGCAGCAGCCCCAATGATTCCATTTATGACAGAGGATATTTATCAGAACCTCGTAATCAGTGTTGACAAGAATGCTCCAAAGAGTATTCATTTATGCGACTTCCCTGCTGTGGATGAGAAGATGATTGATACAGAATTAGAAGCAGATATGGATGAGGTATTAAAGATTGTTGTATTAGGTCGTGCAGCACGTAATACAGCAAATATCAAGAACCGTCAGCCAATCGGAAACATGTATGTAAAGGCAGAAAAAGCGCTTTCTGATTTCTACAAAGAGATTATTGAGGACGAGTTAAATGTGAAGGCCGTTGAATTTAAGGAAGACGTATCATCCTTTAGTTCTTATAGCTTCAAGCCACAGTTAAAGACGGTTGGTCCAAAGTATGGTAAGCAGTTAAATGGAATCCGCGAATATCTTTCTAATGTAGATGGTAATGAAGCAATGAATACCTTAAAGAGTGAGGGTGCATTGAAGTTTGATGTAGCCGGAACAGAGGTTTCTTTAGCAGAGGAAGATTTGTTGATTGAGCTTGCACAGATGGAAGGTTATGTAACCGAGGCAGACGCAGTGGTTACGGTTGTTTTGGATACAAACCTTACCGAAGAGCTTCTGGAAGAGGGATTTGTACGTGAGATTATCTCAAAGGTACAGACTATGCGTAAGGAAGCAGGATTTGAGGTAATGGATAAGATTACAATTTCTGTTGCAGGTAATGATAAGGTAGCAGACATTATGAAGCGTAATGAGGAAGCTATCTTTGGTGATGTACTGGCAACAGCAATTGAATACGGTGAGGCTACGGGATATACCAAGAACTGGAACATTAACGGGGAAAAGGTTGACCTTGGCGTGACAAAGAATGCGTAGTAATCTGACCACACTTTGTTATATTGAAAAAGATGACCAGTATTTAATGTTACATCGTGTTTCGAAGGAAAATGATATTAACAAGGACAAATGGATTGGAGTAGGCGGGCATTTCGAACCGGATGAAAGTCCGGAGGAATGTCTGCTTAGAGAGGTAAGAGAGGAAACGGGTTTCACTCTTACCTCTTATCGTTTTCGGGGGATTGTAACGTTTATTTCTGACAAATGGCAGACGGAATATATGTGTCTGTATACGGCAGATGGTTTTGAAGGTGAGATGACAGAGTGTGAGGAAGGAGTACTCACCTGGGTTCCTAAAAGTGAGATTGAGAATCTGACGATTTGGGAAGGAGATAAGATTTTTTTAAAGCTGTTAGCAGAGGAAGCACCATTTTTCTCTTTGAAGCTGCGTTACGAAGGAGAAAAACTGGTGGAGGCTGTACTAAATGGGGAAAGTATAGAATAGGTTCTTGCTTTCCTCATTCTTTTTTCACCCTGATATCATAAAAGAGTGTTACTTTTCAAACATTAACCTGAGAAGAATTTGGAAACAGGGTTGCGCAACATTTTGATTGCGGTTATACTAGAATTTATGAGAATTGAGAATAGGAGAAGAAGAATGCGAAGATTAAAGAAAATTACATCCTGGCTGCTGGCGGCAGTTATGCTCGCGGGGGCAGCAGCACCGGTGCAGAATACAGAGGCAGCAGTATATTGGCAGGGAAAAGGAGTGCAGCTTAACCAATATGGTGTGGAAGTTGGTGGACAGACTTCCGATGGAAAAAACACGAGTGAAGATAATCAGGAGTCAACGACAGAACATTCAACTTCTGAGGAGTCGACCACCCAGGAGTCAACGACGGAACATTCAACTTCTGAGGAGCCAACGACGCAGAATCCGACTTCTGAAGAACCAACCACACAGGAGTCAACTTCTGAAGAGGCAACTACACAGGAGAAAACGACAGAAATTCCTACCCCTTCACAGCCAGTGGAGGAGAAGCCTACGAGAGCAGCAGATATTGTGGATACGAACCTTTCGCCATTAACGGCAAAGGTGATTGTCATTGATCCTGGACATTGTGGAAGACATTCAGGTGCCATGGGAAATGGTTTAAGAGAAGAGGTTGTAGTATTAGATATTGCACAGGCATGTCAGAAGAAGTTGGATACATATGGAGATGTTACGGTCTATATGACAAGAGAGGATGGGGGCTGTTGCGAAGATTTGAATCTTGGAGATTGTCTTGTTGCCCGTAACAACTATGCAAAAAAATTAAGTGCAGATTTTCTTGTTAGTATGCATATCAATGCAGGGTATACGAATGGTGCTAATGTATTATCTGCATATAATTCTGGATATAATAGTCAAATTGCTAAGGAAACACAGGCATTTGGAAAACTTGCACTGTCAAAGCTGAGTGAACTCGGCATCAGGAACAGAGGATTGCTTTTAAGAAAGTCAGGAACCGGAAATCGTTATAGCAATGGAAAGCTGGCAGATTATTATTCTATTGTCCGCTGGGGTGTGCTTCAGAAGATTCCAAGCGTCATTATTGAGCATGGATATATTACCAGTTCTTCGGATTGTAAGAAATATTTTAAGACAAAAGCAAAGCGTAAAATGGTTGGTGAGGCGGATGCGAAGGCTATTGTTTCTTATTATAATTTGAATAAATCAGTAGTTTCCGGTAAGTTTACTACGATAGAGGGAAATGTTTATTATGTGACGTCTAACAATATGAAGGCAGCGGGATGGGTGAAGTCGGATGGAAAATGGTACTATTTTGATGAGTTTACGGGTAAGATGCAGACAGGCTTTTTGACCATTGGAGAAGATATGTTTTATCTTTCACCCAATACAGGAGAAATGGTAGTAGGCTGGTTTACTGTAGACGGAAAAAAATATCTGTCAAAAGGAAATGGTGCCATTGTGAAGAACCGGATTTATAGTGACGGACAGTATAATTACATGTTTAATGAAAAAGGGCAGTTGGCGGCAAAGGGCTTTTATGATATTGACGAGGCAACTTATTATGTAGATAGTAAGGGAAAAATGGCAGCAGGATTTACCAAGATTGGCAGCAGTAAATATTATTTCAATACATTAACAGGAAAGATGGAGACCGGATGGAAAAAAATTAATAAAAAGTATTATTATTTTTCTAAAACCACAGGAAAAATGCAGAAAAGTAAGTGGATTGGAAGATATTACGTGAATTGGAAAGGAATTCGGACAAAGAAGAAATAAGGCTTGTGATGTAAGTACATATTTGATAAAATATAGTTGTATTCCGAAAAAGGGAAAATATGGAATGGAAATGTCTGACATTACCATATATAAGGAGGAGAAGAAAGCATGGCTAGAAAGTTAGACTTTGACAAAGAGGCTTTTAAGAAAGAAGTTATCAATAACGTGAAGACTCTTTACCGTAGAACAATTGACGATGCAACACAGCAGCAGGTGTTTCAGGCAGTATCGTATGCAATCAAGGATACGATTATTGACCAATGGATTGCGACTCATAAGGAATATGAGAAGCAGAATCCAAAGACAGTTTACTATTTGTCCATGGAATTTTTAATGGGTAGAGCGTTAGGTAATAACCTGATTAACTTAACCTATTATAATGAGGTAAAAGAAGCATTAGATGAGTTGGGGTTTGATTTGAATGTAATCGAGGATCAGGAACCGGATGCAGCCCTTGGTAATGGTGGTCTGGGACGTTTGGCAGCATGTTTCTTGGATTCTTTAGCAACATTGGGGTATCCGGCATATGGTTGTGGTATCCGCTACCGTTATGGTATGTTCCGTCAGGAAATCCAGGATGGTTATCAGATTGAGAAGCCGGATGACTGGTTAGCGGATGGTAATCCGTTTGAGGTTCGTCGATCTGAGTATGCATGCGAAGTCAAATTTGGCGGTCATGTCAGAGTGGAAAACAAGAATGGCAGGAATCAGTTCGTTCAGGAGGGTTATTCTTCCATTCGTGCAGTGCCATATGATGTTCCGGTTATCGGTTATGGCAATAATGTGGTGAATACATTAAGAATTTGGGATGCAGAGGCAATTCAGAATTTCAATCTGGATTCTTTTGACAAAGGAGAGTACCAGAAAGCTGTTGAACAGCAGAATCTGGCTAGAACAATTGTAGAAGTTTTATATCCGAATGATAATCACTATGCAGGTAAGGAGTTAAGATTAAAGCAGCAGTATTTCTTTATCTCTGCTTCCGTTCAGACTGCAATTAATAAATTTAAAGAAAATAACAGTGATTTGCATGATATTCCAAATAAGATTGCATTCCAGTTGAATGATACGCATCCGGCTGTAACGGTAGCGGAACTGATGAGAATTCTGATAGATGAAGAAGGCTTAGATTGGGATGAGGCATGGGATATCACTTGTCATACATGTGCGTATACGAATCATACCATTATGGCAGAGGCTCTTGAAAAATGGCCGATTGAATTATTCTCAAGATTATTGCCTCGTATTTATCAGATTGTAGAGGAGATTGATAGAAGATACGTGAATTCCATTCGTGAAAAGTATCCAAACAATCAGGAAAAGGTTAGGAACATGGCAATTCTTTATGATGGACAGGTTAAGATGGCTCATCTTGCAATTGCAGGTTCTTACTCTGTTAATGGTGTTGCACAGCTTCATACAGAGATTCTTAAAAAGCGGGAGCTTAAGGATTTTTATGAGATGAGACCGGAACAGTTTAATAATAAGACGAATGGTATTACTCAGAGACGTTTCCTGTTACATGGTAATCCGTTATTAGCAGATTGGATTACTTCTAAGATCGGTGATGAGTGGATTACAGATCTTCCACATCTTGCAAAATTAAAGATATATGCGGATGATGAGAAGTGTCAGCAGGAATTTATGAATATTAAGTATCAGAATAAGGTTCGTCTTGCGGCCTATATTAAGGAGCACAATGGAATAGATGTAGATCCTCGTTCTATCTTTGATGTACAGGTTAAGCGACTTCATGAATATAAGAGACAGCTGCTTAATATTTTACATGTTATGCATTTATATAATGAATTAAAAGAGCATCCGGAAATGGATATTGTGCCTCGTACCTTTATTTTCGGTGCAAAGGCAGCGGCAGGTTATAAGAGAGCAAAGCTTACGATTAAGCTGATTAATTCTGTTGCAGATGTCATTAACAATGATGAATCCATTAAGGGTAAGATTAAGGTTGTATTTATTGAAAACTACCGTGTATCGAATGCAGAACTTATTTTTGCAGCAGCTGATGTTTCAGAGCAGATTTCTACTGCTTCCCGTGAAGCTTCCGGTACCGGTAATATGAAGTTCATGTTAAATGGAGCTCCAACTCTTGGAACAATGGATGGAGCGAATGTAGAGATTGTAGAAGAGGTTGGCGCTGAGAATGCATTTATCTTCGGTCTTTCTGCTGAGGAGGTTATGGCTTATGAACGCGACAAAAACTATTATCCGGCTGATATATATAACAGCAATGCAAATGTCCGTCGTGTTATGACGCAGTTAATAAATGGCTTCTACAATGAGGATACAGAGTTGTTCCGTGACCTTTATGATTCCTTGATGAAGGAGGATGTATACTTTACACTGAAAGATTTTGATTCTTATGCAGAAGCTCATAAGAGAGTGGATGAGGCATACAGAGACGAGAAGAGATGGGCGAAGATGGCAATGCTTAATACAGCCTGTGCAGGTAAATTCTCTTCTGATCGAACCATTGAGCAGTATGCGAAAGAGATTTGGAATCTTGAGAAGGTAGAGGTTAAGATTCCGAAGGCAGAATCTGTAAAGAAAACATCTAAGTAATTCGGTTATTTACAAAGTGTGAAAACGTGTTTTGAGTGTTGTGAATAATGAAAACCTCTCTCACATATAATGGTGGGAGAGGTTTTTTATTATGAAAAAAATTTTATTGTTTTTTATGATTTTGATTGCGATTCCTTGTGGAATGGTGCTGGTGGCAAGTCTGTTTTTTGAGGAAATTACAATTGGCGGCGGTGATTCTTTAAAAAAGAATTATATGGGGAAAAGTATTTTAATTGAAATGGATGGTCTGTATAAGAGCATTGATGTAGAGGAATATGTACTTGGTGTACTTCCAGGTACCATTTCACCGGATTATGCCCAGGAGGCATTAAAGACACAGGCGATTTTAATACGAACCAATGTATTGAAAGAAATGCTTGAAAAAAACACTTCTGATGCAGCAGATTTGTCTTATGAATACCTGACGGTAGAAGATAGAAAAATGCTATTTGGAGAACTTCATTATGAAAAAAATGAGCGATGCTTTGAACGGGCAGTGGCACAGACGGCAGGTGAGGTAATAAAAAAAGAGGATACTCTGATTATGGCACTTTATCATGAGGTGAGCATTGGGAAAACAGCAAGCGCAAAGGACATTTTAGGGGAAGATATTTCTTATTTACAGTCAGTGGACAGTTCACAGGATGTGGAGGCAAAACGTTATATGAATATTGTTACATATTCCTTTGCGGAGCTCAAAGAAAAATTACAGGTGGATGGCAGTTTGCAGGAAAATAAAACTGCAGAGGGACAGCAGAACAATCCGAATGATAGCAGAATCGATATTGCAGTAACGGAAAGCACGCAGGATGGATTTGTAAAGCAGCTTACGGCAGGTGAAAAAACACTGACAGGGGAAGAAGCAATGCAACAGCTTGGTCTTTCCTCTACGAATTTTTATGTAGAGGAAATGGACGGTGGTGTGCGGTTTGTCTGCCTTGGAAAAGGAAATTGTCTTGGAGTATCCCTCTATGGGGCAAATGTTCTTGCTTTGCAGGGGAAAAAATATGAAGAGATTATACGATACTATTATAAAGATGTTTCGGTTGTAAAATATAATTCGGTTTGATATAATTGTCATGTCTTTTTTGGTTTATAACATATGAAAAATGGAGATGTTTTCATGAGATACAAGTGTTTTCTTTCTTATGTGCCGATGATGTTTATTGTCAGCCTGTTGTTGATTGTGGCAGCAGATCAGTATGATGGGAAAGCGGTAATGGTAAAATATCAGACTGTGGCAAATGATTTGGGCAGCTATAACGGAGAGATGATTCGTGTTGGTGGAACAGATGGCAGTACTGCATTGGAAGAGGAAGATTTTTATAATGGTGAGGATATAAAAGATAACCAGATGCCATATTGTATTAAAGTGAATAAGAGACAGAATGTTGTGACGATTTATCGTGTTGGCGAGGATGGATATTATAGTAAGCCGGTAAAAGCAATGGTGTGTTCTGTCGGGGAAAGTGGCAATACACCAGAGGGAATCTATAGCCTTGGTGGCAGAGAAGAGTGGCTGCCTTTAGAAGATGGAGTTTATGGTCAATATGCGACTACGATTACCGGAGATATACTGTTCCATTCTGTACCATATTTCACCCAGAATAAGGGAGATTTGGAGATAGAAGAATACAATAAGCTTGGAAGCAGTGTATCAGCCGGATGTGTCAGACTTTCGGTTATTGATGCAAGGTGGATTTATAATAATTGCAGTGAAGGAACCATAGTCAATATTTATGAAAGTGACTATGAGGGACCGATGGGGAAACCGGTAGCAGCAGTTATCAGCAGTGGCGGTATAGAGGGAAACTGGGATCCGACAGATCCCGACCGTGACAATCCTTATATGGGAAATATCCCTGTTATTTTGGGGGCATATGACCGTGAAATTGAGCGATATTCTGATTTTGATGTGACGGCCGGAGTGACGGCATTAGATTCTACCGGTAAGGATGTCACATATTGTATGGAAGTGGAAGAAGATGTGGATCCGGAAACCTGCGGTCTTTATAAAGTTACGTATAAGGTTACAGACGAGACAGGAATTACAGCTGCAGCTACGGCGAATTTTATTATCAAAGATGAACAGGCTCCGGTACTTTATGTGAATCAGGTAGTGGATTCTATTGGGGCTTATGATGTGAGTTCTTCTAAGCAGCTTCGTGACCGTCTGCTCTTAAATGTAACGGCTTATGATGGTAAGGTACAGTTAGATGACAGTTCTATTTTGGTAGATTATTCTGAGATATTAGAAAAAGGTTATGGAAAATGTCATGTAAAGTACCGTGCAAAGGATTCGGAGGGAAATGAGTCTGATGTTGTTGTATTGTCTGTAGATGTGGATATGGAGGTACCAACAGTATCATTAAGAAATCCTCTTCAGGGAGACATTCGTGTTTCGAATCTCATGAATGATGATTATTTACTTGGCCTTGTGGAAGCAAGTGATAATAGTGGGAAGGTAGAGGTTACGGTGAGCCGGCCGTTGACCTATACCATTGGTGAGCCATATAACGTTATTTATTGTGCGAAAGACGATTTTGGAAATGTGACAACATTTAGTGTTACATATCAAATAAAAGAATAAAAAATTGAATAAAACATTTTCTCTGTGGAAAACCTATCCATAGAGGTGATGAAAATGCAAAAACGTGATAATTCATTATTACAAAGGGTGAAGGACAATGCTTTTTACGTTGCATTGGGATTAGGTCTTGTGGCGATTCTTGCTGTGGTGGCTGTTTACACAATGGGACAAAGTGGTGGGAAGCTTGCAAAGGATGATACGGGTGTTATGCAGACGTCAGAATATGCAAAGCTTCAAGAGGAAAAGAACAATTCTGTTAAAGAAACCACCGGTAGCACAAGCAGAGAGAATACAAAAGAGGATTACAGTTTTGCGGCGGATGAAAAAGGAAAAGCACCGATAGAATTAGAAAATGCAGATGCTGGAGAGTCTTTCGTGTCAGGTGAAGAAGCTGGAGATGAAATGACACAGGTGGCGGTAGAAGATACTAAAGCAGCTGAAAATACTGCTGTAAATCAGGATGTCAGGGAAAGTGAAGATAGTGAGATACCGGATGGAAAACAGGTTCCGGTTACAGCAGATGCAGGAGAGCTTAATTTTAACAGCGAAAAGACCATTGGCTGGCCGGTAAGTGGTTCGGTTATTCTGCCATTTAGTATGGAGACAACCGTGTATTTCAAGACTTTAGATCAGTATCGCTGCAATCCGGGAATGTTGATTTCGGCAGGAAATGGCACAACCGTACAGAGTGCTTTTCTTGGAAAGGTAACTAAGGTAACCAGTGATGATATTTATGGTAATATGGTGACGGTATATCTTGGAAATGATTACAGCGTTACTTATGGGCAGTTAGATACAGTGTATGTAAAGGAAGGCGATTATGTAAAAGCCGGTGAATCGATTGGAACCATTGGTAATCCAACAGACAGTTTCACGGAAGAAGGAAGTCATTTGTTTTTTGAGATGACAGAAGGAGAAACACCGGTAGATCCGGTATTGTTTATGGAATAATGAAGAAATAAAAACAGGGAATGATCTCACTTATGAGCCATTCCCTGTTTTTTCTATAGAAAAGTTCGTTCTATAGGGTAAGCATATTTTTATACTAGGATAATGTATCCGCTTCCATACATTCTTTGCAATATCCTTCAAACAGCAGAGAATGTGATAAAATGGAGCCATCAAAAGTCTGATTGGCTATGTCGTCAATATCCGTAGAATATGGTACGTCAATATCCTTTACACAGCCACAATTTCTGCAGATAAAATGATAGTGTGGACTTATATCTGCATCGAAACGGTCAACCTTACCATCGCAGGAAAGCCGTAGAATATCACCCCGCTCCGAGAGAAGGGAGAGATTACGGTATACAGTTCCTAAACTGATATTAGGAATCACAGTGCGTATCTCCTGATAAACGGTATCGGCGGTTGGATGATCCTTACGGGTCTTTAAGAAAGAAACAATCGCATCACGCTGTCTGCTTCGTTTTAGTGCTGTTTGTTCTGCCATTCCGTACCTCCCATAAATAGTAATGATTATTAATTATATAATGCTATCTTGTAAAATGTCAATATTATGTTATAATTTGTATTATCTGATATTTAATTGAGGGAAAGAGAATGGAAGAGTCAAAAGGAAAAGCACTGGCATATCAGATTATGGATGCGTCAGAACAGGCAACATTGGTATTTTCACAAGACGATTTTTCAATTATATATGCAAATGCGAAAGCAAAGGAAATATTTGGTGAGAATTTAATAGATGTTCCGTGTTATAAGAGTGTAGAGATGAAATCACAGCCGTGTATGGATTGTCCATTTCTGTATTTGAAAGAACATGAGGAGTATATGACACGACGGTATTATGAGTCTCTTGACATGACGGTGAAGGTAAAGGGCAGTGGTCTGATATGGGAAGATGGCAGACGGGTTGTTTTGTGTGCCATACAGAATTCCGATTCTTTATTGCTGGCAAAGCGGCAGAGAGAGAATTTGTCCGAGAATCTATATGAAAAAAAGTTGCGTCTTTCAGGAGAACTGTATCAGACTGTAGTGAATCAGCTGAAGACCATAGTGATCGAGTATAATTATGAAACGAAAACACTATATACATCTGCACTGTTTAAAGAGCGGTTTGGTGTGGATACCTTTACGGATGTGGATTTTACAAAAGGGGAAGAGACAAGTAAGCTGATTTTCGATGAGGATAGAGAGATTTATGAACTGTTGTTTAAGAATCGGTTAGATGATTTCAGGGAGATTACCTGTCGGTTGTGTGAAGTAAGCGGACGTGTGGCGTGGTATCGAATCTGCATACAGTATATCAGGAATGAACAGGGTGAAGTTTCACGGGTGATAGGAACTCTTAAAGATGTGGACGAGCTTATGAAGTCACACGAGACGATTCGTTACCGCTCAGAATATGATACCTTGACAGGTCTTTATAATGCAAGCAGATTCTTTATTGATGCAGGAAACAAAGTGACAGATGAATCGGAAGAATATGCGGTTATTTCTTTTGATATTGACCGGTTTAAGATGATTAATGATTTGTTTGGAATGAAGGCAGGGGATGATGTTCTTCGTCATGTAGCAGATGTATTAAAGAATAATCTTCCGGAAGAAAGTATATGCTGCCGTGTCCATTCGGATGTATTTTTTGTATGTATGGCATATACAAAAAAGGGAGATATCATTAAAATGATTGAAAAACTCCGAAAGGCAATTTATAAGAATAACTTTGCGTTTGATATTAATACAAGTTTTGGTGTATATCTGGTACAGAACAGGGGAATTCCAATTAATTTAATGTGTGACAGGGCAACGTTGGCAGGAAGGACTGTTAAGAATAGTGCAATGAAGTTCTGTGCATTTTATGATGAACAATACCGGGCAGAAATGCTTAAGGCAACAGAGATTGAACAGGATATGAATGAGGCACTTTCTAGAAAACAGTTTGTAATGTATTTGCAGCCAAAGTATTGCCTGGAGTCTGGAAAGATTTGTGGGGCGGAAGTACTTGCCAGATGGCAGCATCCGGTAAAAGGTCTGATACAGCCAAATGATTTTATTCCATTATTTGAACGGAATGGATTTATTATGAAATTGGATGAATACATGTGGGAAGAAGCTTGTAAAACACTTACTCAGTGGAAGAAAGAGGGAAAAACAACGATACCACTTTCTGTAAATATATCAAGGTATCACATTAAGAATAATGATTTGGTTGCTGTATGGAAACGTTTATTAAACAAATATGATGTTCAACCATCGGATTTAACATTAGAGATCACAGAGACTTTCTTTTATGATTCGGCAGATTTGTATGAAGTGCTGCAAAATCTTCAGGATATGGGATTTAAACTGGAGGTGGATGACTTTGGAGCCGGATATTCTTCACTGAATATGATTCGACAGGTTCCGGTGAATACCATTAAGATAGATAAGGATTTTCTGGATAAAAAACTGTCGACAGAGAAGGGAAAGATTGTAATCAGTCATACGATTGCAATGGCAAAGGAGTTAAAGCTTTTAGTTGTGGCAGAAGGTGTTGAGACGAAGGAACATGTGGAGTTTCTAAAGTCGTCTGCCTGCGATGTTGCTCAGGGATATTATTTTGCAAAGCCGATGCCTTTAGAGGAATTTAATGCATTGTGCTATGGATGTTAACTGGAATTTAAGAAAAATGCATTTTTTTTACAGTATAGCTTGACATGGCATATATCATGTTGTATATTTTGTTGTGATACGGAGAAGCTATAGTGAATAGCTGATAAATAACTATTAAAGGAGAACGTGATATGTTAGAAAAGATGAAAGAGATTATCGCTGAGCAGCTTAGCGTAGACGAGAGTGAAATCGAATTAACTTCAAACTTCAAGGATGACTTAGGTGCTGATTCATTAGATTTATTTGAGTTAGTTATGGCTCTTGAAGAGGAGTATGATGTTGAGATTCCTGCTGAGGAGTTAGAGAGCATCGCAACTGTTGAGGATGTTATGGAGTATTTAAAGGCTCATGGTGTTGAAGCTTAATCTGTAATACTTATAAGAATAAAAAGACCACCTTTTTCAAAAGGTGGCCTTTTTGTTTACATTTGATGGCGTACAACACCGTATTCATCGTCTAAGCGGAAAAAGGAGCAGTCGGTGTTTCGCCCCTGAAGAAATTTAACCATATCATCTTCGTCGAGATTTACATCGCATTCATAACATTCCCATTCTTCATCATAAACATAGTGAACACACTGCTCGCATAAATCCATATTCGTTGCCTCCGTTGTTGTTATTCCATATAGGTCTTATTGATTTTCAATATCTAATAAATCGTATGCCAAATTTTGTATATCATTGGTATCTAATGTATAAGTTGCAGGTTTGGTAGTAGTTAAAGGAACGGAAACATTCTTTGTAACACCTTCCGCATATTCAGGATTAGCAAGTTTGTCACTGATGTAGTCATACATAAAGTCCAAAATAGCAGCATATGCATCATCGAGTGTTACATCCGGATTATTTGTACAATATTCTGTAGCATATTGTTCTGCAGCATCTGTCATACCTTCAAAAACGGTTAATTTGTAAGTTGTAACCGGTACAGTAAATGATTTGTCGTCGTTCTTTGTTGCTTCTCCAACCTCATACTTACATGTCTTGTACATATCGGTGAAAAGCTGACGGAATTTTTCTTTCTGTTCATCAGTAATAGAATATCCCTGCTCTAAAGTATCTACTTCTGACTGGATTAAAGCATCATAAGCAGAGCGGGCTTCGTCCTCAGTTGCCTTTGTCATCTCCATGTAAGCCTCAAATTCGCCATGGAAGCTTGCATCTAAACAAGATTGCACATAGCGGCTTGCGTCAAAATCAGAACAACCGGCTAACATGCATCCAATCATCATGGTAAATACCAGAAAAAGGCTGCGTTTCATTATTTTGTTTTTCATTGTTTTTACTCCTTTTGTAATATAATATTTTGTGTTTCAAGACAGCACATACGGTAACTATATATCATCTTACTTTTATATGTCAAGGGAAAGCGAAAAAAGGGTTTGTATTCATCATGTAAAAGTGCTACAATATTTTCGGTTTTTTGAAAATAATATTATTAATAGGAAGGAAGTAAATAAAATGTTTGTGCTCTTATTTTTGTTGTGGGTCGTGTTTAACGGTAAGCTGACATTAGAGATTGTGCTGTTTGGGCTGGCATTTTCTGCAGTGGTTTTTTGGTTCATGACCGCATTTATGGATTATAGCATAAAGAAGGAGCTGACCTTTTATCGGTTAATTCCCCTTGGGATAAAGTATCTGCTGGTGCTGATTTGGGAAATTATTAAAGCAAATGCAGTAATGCTTAAGATTGTGGTGTCAGATCAGTATGAACTGACTCCTGTAGTGGTGAAATTTGTGCCGGAGTTAAAAAGTGAACTAGCGAAGGTAGTGCTTGCCAATTCCATTACTTTGACACCGGGAACTTACACAGTGGGAATAAATGAGAGGGAGCTTCAGGTTCACTGCCTGGACGAGGATTTTAGTGTAGAGATTGAAAGCAGTGTATTTGTAAAACAATTACAGCGTATGGAATCTTTGGTTGAAGCTGCGAAGAATCCAAAAGAAAAAAGGAAGAAAGCGGAGGATGGAAAATAATGGAACAAGCTTATAAGTATCTGTATCTTTCTTTATTTATTGTGTTAGGTGTCTGTGTGCTTGCCTGTCTGATTCGTGGAATAAAAGGACCAAAGCTGACAGACCGTGTTGTGGCAGGCAATATGATTGGTACGGTGGTTATGATGATTATTACCATTTTGTCAGGTTTCTTAAATGAGGGATATCTGATTGATGTATGTACGGTATATGCCATGATCAGTTTTGTTGCGGTTGTAGTTCTTACGAAGGTCTATACGAAGGCGCATGACGAAGAGACTGCAGCAAAATCAGAACAAAAGAAGGAGGCGGAATAAGATGGAATGGCTGCGTTTTGTGATTGCCGCCCTGCTTTTGTGTGGTGGTGTGGTAGTAGAGATTCTTGCGATTGCAGGAGTATACAAATTTAAATATCTTTTAAACCGGATGCATTCGGCAGCAATGGGAGATACCCTTGGACTTATGATGGTGGCAGCCGGAATGTGTGTAATCTGGGGATTTTCATTTACTACATTGAAGATTCTTGTAATGTTAGGGCTCTTTTGGCTTACTTCACCGGTTTCCTGTCATTTAATTGGAAAGCTGATGGTAGAGACAGATGAGGATTTGGAAAAGGAATGTGAGGTGAGAGAATAAATGAATACATTTGCAACGGTATTGTTATTGATTCTGATTGTATGTGCTGTGGCAGTTAGTTTTACAAAGAACCTGTTAAATGCAGTAGTCATTTTCTCTGCCTACTCTTTTGTAATGGCAATTATCTGGTTTATTTTAGAGTCACCGGATTTAGCGATTACGGAGGCTGCAGTTGGCGCCGGTGTTACGAGCATTCTTTTCTTTGTGACACTTAAGAAAATGAATCAGATTCACATGGATGATAAAAAGGAAGGTAAGGAGGAGAACTATGAAGCTGAGAAGTGATATGGAACACTCTTTTACTGATAAAGTGTTGCGCTGGATGTCCGGAGATTTGCAGTTAGAGGATTTTCATGAGGCAAAGAAGTACCATAAGTACGAAGCGGATGCCGAGGAAAATGACGAGTTTATCCGGGATGTGTTAGCCGGTGCAGAGGAAGCCCAGCATGAAGAATACGAGCAGTTTAAGAAAAATAAAGAAGTGAAGCTGGTGAACCGCATATATGTTGTTTTGTCCATACTTGTCTGTGTGGCGGTAATCGGCGTGCTGTTATATACAGTAGCATTTTTGCCGACCTTTGGTAACAAGACGAACCCGGATAATAATGAGGTGTCACAGCGTTATATTGAAAAAGGTTTAGAGGAAACCGGGGCGGTGAATATTGTGGCAGGTATGATTTTGGATTATCGTGCCTTTGATACCTATGGAGAGTCTAATGTTTTATTCATTGCATGCTGTTGTGTACTGATTCTTCTTCGAAATGATGATAAAAAGAATAATGTGATTGCAGATGAACAGGATGATGACTTTGAGAGAAATCCGATTCTTGCCTGTGTAACAAAAGCATTGTTCCCAATTATACTGGTGTTTGGTATTGTGATTATTTTGAACGGTCATCTGTCACCGGGAGGTGGATTTTCAGGGGGTGCCATCATTGGTGCCGGACTGATTTTATATGCCAATGCCTTTGGGTTTGAAAAGCTTGAGAAGTTCTTTACCTATAAGATGTTCAAGGGCGTTGTATTTGTGGCATTATTGTTTTACGGACTGGCAAAGAGTTATTCCTTCTTTACCGGCGCGAATCATTTAGAGAGTGGGATTCCGAAGGGAACACCGGGAGCCATCTTAAGCAGTGGTTTGATTCTGCCGCTTAATATCTGTGTTGGTATTGTGGTAGCCTGCACCATGTACGGATTTTATTCATTATTTAAGAGAGGAGTTATTTCCGATGATTGAACACTTGATAATTAACCAGTATGAAACCATTGCGGTTATTTTGTTTGGCATTGGTTTTACAAACCTGTTATTAAATAAGAACATGATTAAGAAAATTATTGGCTTTAATATCATGGACAATGCAGTGTATCTGTTCCTTGCAGCGAAAGGATATGTGGATGGCAGAGTGGCACCGATTATTGTAGATGGTGTACAGGATATGGAGGCATACGTGAATCCGATTCCGGCAGGTCTGGTACTTACCGGTATTGTAGTGTCTGTCAGCGTTACAGCGATTATGCTTTCTCTGACCATTAAGCTCTATCGGCGGTATCACACATTAGACATCGATGAAATAGCAATGCGTGCGAAAAAAGGAGGAAACCAGAATGGACTTTATTAGAAATTTTCCTTTTTTCAGCATTATTTTATGTATGGTATCTGCAGTCATTACCTCGATTCTGCCGGCAAAGGCAGCGAGAAGATGGACAAGCTGTCTTGTGGTGATTGTTGGGATTCTTTCTGCAGTAACCCTTTGGTATGTGTCAGGACTTGGTGAGTCCTATGTATTTTATATGGGTCATTTTCCGGCACCATGGGGAAATGAGATTCGTATCGGTGTGTTAGAGGCGCTGACTGCACTGGTATTTTGTGTTGTTATGTTTTTATCCATTCAGGGCGGACTGCACACGTTGCTGCAGGATGTAAAGGAGAGTAAGCAGAATCTTTACTTTATTATGATTGATTTGTTGTTAAGTTCCTTGCTTGCCCTTGTGTACACTAACGATTTATTTACCGCTTATGTATTTATTGAGATTAATACCATTGCGGCATGTGGACTGATTATGATTCGTGATAACGGACACTGTTTAGTGGCAGCTACCAAATATATGATTATGAGTCTGATTGGTTCCGGTCTGGTATTAATTAGTATCTGTCTTTTGTATGACTTAACCGGACATTTGCTGATGTCCAATATTCAGGAGACCATTGCAAATGGGCTTGTACAGACGGAGTACAAATTTCCACTTATTATTGTAGTAGGACTGCTTTGCGTGGGACTTGCCATTAAGAGTGCGCTTTATCCCTTCAGTTCATGGCTTCCGGATGCTTATGGTTATTCCACCACAACGTCGAGTGCCATGCTATCCTCTTTGGTGTCAAAGGGATATATTTTCCTGCTGATTAAAATTATTTACCGTGTAATCGGATTTGATGTGCTCTATAAGACGGGCGTTGGTAACATTTTCTTTATATTCGGTATTGCAGGTATGATAATGGGTTCGGTAAAAGCGATGAAGCAGACCGATATCAGAAGACTGGTGGCCTTTTCGTCCATTGCACAGATTGGATATATCTATATGGGACTGGGAATGGGAATTACAGCCGGGGTTGTGGCTGCAGTCTTTCATATCTTCTCCCATGCGGCAACAAAGTCACTGCTTTTTGTGGCAGCAAACGGACTTTCGGAAGTGTCCGGTGGCAGTAAGGATTTCGTGGATTTGAAGGGTTCCGGTTACCGGAATAAAGCAGCGGGTGTGACATTCTTAATTGGTGCTTTTTCCATGATTGGTATTCCGTTGTTATCCGGATTTATTTCAAAGGTATCCTTTGCATCAGCAGCTATGCAGATTGGTGACAAAAAGCTTTATCTTGCCATGCTGGCGCTCGCTGTCAGCAGTATTTTAAATGCGGTATATTTCATCAAGGCAATTAGTGTGATCTTTGATGTACATTACGCAGAGGAAAGTAAGAAAGAACAGTCAAAGCAGTCTGGAAGATTTGTTTTTGCCTGTGTAGTATTTTGTATTGTAAACTTTGTATTAGGTATGGGTGCACAGCCTATATTGGATGCGATTGCGACAGGCCTTAGCCTGTTTGCGTAAGGAGGTGTCAGCGTGGATTATATTATTTTATTACCAATTCTGATTCCTTTGCTTGCAGGTGTGGTTCTGTATTTTGTAAAGAAGCTTACAACAGCAAAGGCGCTTGGAATATATAGTGCGGTTGTAGCAGCACTTGTGCTTTTTGCAATGCTTTTTGCAGGAAGTATGGGAGATTTGTCGCTTCGGGTACTTAATATGTTCGACGGGCTTTCTATCTATTTTCATATAGATGGTATGTCAAAGCTTTTTGGTGTATTAGGTGCGGGACTGTGGTGCCTTACAGCTATTTATTCCATAGCCTATTTTAAAGGAGAGCAGAGGCTTCGGAGATACTTTTTGTTTTATCAGTTTGCGTTAG
Source organism: Clostridiales bacterium (assembly GCA_029012085.1). Classification (GTDB taxonomy): domain Bacteria; phylum Bacillota; class Clostridia; order Lachnospirales; family Lachnospiraceae; genus CAG-590. The sequence goes on along the minus strand of JAQXLK010000370.1, from coordinate 8,486 downwards.
GTGTGATTATGGCACTCTGCCTTGCAGGAAATATCATTACATTTTATTTGTGCTTTGAGATGATGACACTGCTTACGTTTCCGTTTGTATTGCAGGAGCAGACGAAGGAAGCTGTATTTGGAGCATTTAAGTATTTGTTGTTCTCTGTGTGCGGCGCCATGACGGCACTTGCCGGTATCTTTTTCCTCTGCCGTTATACGAAGGGAATGGATTTTGCAGTGGGAGGAATTATAGATGACAAGGCTGCTTTGGGACATCAGCAGCTCATCTTGGTGGCTGTTATGCTGACGATTGTGGGATTTGGCGCAAAAGCCGGTATGTTTCCGCTTCACGCGTGGCTGCCGGTGGCACATCCGGTGGCTCCGGCTCCGGCATCGGCAATTCTTTCGGGATTTATTGCAAAATGTGGTGTGCTTGCCATTGTACGAATGGTATTTTATGTGGTGGGGCCTGACTGGATTCGGGGAACCTGGGTACAGTATACATGGATGATTCTTTCCCTTATGACAGTATTTATGGGTTCCATGCTGGCATACCGGGAAAAGGTGCTAAAGAAGCGTCTCGCCTATTCTACAGTAAGCCAGATTTCTTACATTTTGTTTGGTTTGTCCCTGTTAAATGATTTCGGCGTCACAGGAGGACTTATGCATGTTGTCTACCATGCTTGTGTAAAGGTGGTGCTGTTCCTATTTGCCGGTGTAGTGATTCACCAGACGGGAAAGACGAAGGTGGCGGATTTGGATGGACTGGGAAAAAGAATGCCAATTACCTATGTGTGTTTTACACTGGTATCCATTACTCTAGTGGGTATTCCGCCGACATCAGCATTTATGAGTAAGCTGTATTTATGTATTGGTGCGCTGCAAACCGGTATGCCGGTTATTTATTATACCGGAATTGCCATACTTCTTGTCAGTGCGCTGTTAACTGCCGGATATCTGTTGTCGATTACCGTGAAGGGCTTTTATTATGATAAAAAGCCTGTGGAAGAGGAAGCTTTGGATGAGGATGGAACGGTTAAGGAATCAGACAAATCCGATTCCCTTGAGCCGGGTGCGTGTATGCTGGTTCCGATGATACTGTTGACGATTCTTGCGGTGGGTCTTGGAGTATTTACAAAGCCACTTATGGATTATATTGTTCCGCTTGCTGCGGAGCTGCTTTAAAATACAGGAAAGGAGTAAAAGAAAATGAATGTTGGTTTTTTAGCGTTACCGGTTTTATTCCCGATTGTATTTGGAGGTATCTTGCCGGCGTTGCCATTTAAAAGTCAGAAAGCTAGGAATATTTATACAGAGATTATTGTAATTTTAAATACTATTTTTGTGTGGGTGTTATTTACCAATACTCCGACAGGAGAGCTTACGTTGTTTAAGCTTACGAGCAATCTGTCCATTGCCTTTGAGATTGATGGTATGTCAAAGATTTTTGGTGGGCTGATTTCCGTGCTGTGGCCGCTGGCAACATTATATGCGTTTGAGTATATGGAACACGAGGAAAGAAAGCCGATTTTCTTTGCATTTTATACCATGACCTATGGTGTTACGGTGGGTATTGCATTTGCGGCAAATCTCATGAGCATGTATATGTTTTATGAGCTGTTGACTTTAGTTACTCTGCCACTTGTCATGCATGAAATGGATGAAAAATCCATCCGGGCAGGACGGACATATATGACCTATTCCATTGCAGGGGCAGCATTTGCATTTATTGCGCTGATTATGATTTTATCCTTTGGCACAACATTGGATTTCACCTTTGGTGGTGTGCTTCGACCGGAAATGGTGGAGAAGCATGAGACCATGATATATGTGGTATACTTGTTTGCATTTTTTGGCTTTGGTGTGAAGGCGGCAGTGTTTCCATTCCATGGATGGCTGCCAAAGGCTTCGGTTGCACCGACACCGGTTACGGCTTTACTGCATGCGGTAGCTGTTGTAAAGGCAGGTGTATTTGCAATTGCCAGAGTGACCTACTATAGCTTTGGTGCCGAGGTTTTGAAGGGCTCCTTTGCTCAGTATATCGCTATGACATTTGCCTTGATTACCATTGTGTATGCTTCTTCCATGGCAGTGAAGGAGACACATATTAAACGAAGACTGGCTTATTCCACCATCAGTAATCTGTCTTATGTGGCATTTGCACTGACGATTATGACTCCCCTTGGTTTAAAGGCGGGACTTTCCCACATCATTGCACATGGAATGATGAAATTTGTATTGTTCCTCTGTGCCGGTGCCATTATGCATCATGGTCATAAGAATTATGTGGATGAATTAGAGGGTATTGCCTATAAGATGACGGGCGTTATGGTTTGTTTCCTTATAAGCAGCTTGGGTGTTATGGGTATTCCACCATTGATTGGTTTTGCAAGTAAATGGAATATTGCCATGGCGGCGGTGGACAGTTTAAGTCCTCTTGCCTATGCAGGTGTGGGCGTGCTGATTTTCTCGGCAGTGCTGACCGGAATTTATCTGCTTACGGTTGTGGTGTATACCTTTGTTCCGGTAAAGAATACGGATGAGAATGCGTTAGCAAAGGTGAATAAGCCGCGGTGGACGATGATGGTTCCGCTGATTGCCGTAACAGCGATTGTGATTGTGTTTGGTATTTACTTTACGCCGATTTTCAATGTAATTGAAATGGCGGCAAAGGGATTATAGAAAGGACGGGTGATAGAAAATGGAAGGAAATATGGGACTTTTACTCATCATTTTATGGCCTGTGCTTGGTGGAATCATTGGATTTTTTGCAGGAAAGAAAAAACTTTCATACAGTGAGGATGTTTGCGATATTGTGACCTTTACAGAGCTGGCCATGATGGGATATTTTGCGTATGAAGTGCTGTTCAAAGGAAATGTTCAGACGTTAGAGATTGAGAATCTTATGGGTCTGGGCCTTAATCTAAAGGCAGATGGATTTCAGGTAATCTATGGACTGCTTACGGCAGGGGCATGGTTTTTGGCTGCTTGTTACAGCAAGGAGTATTTGAAGGGAAAGAAGCATACCAACCGTTACCGGATGTTTTTTCTGTTTACCTTAAGTGCCGCCATCGGTGTATTTTTAGCAGATAATGCATACATCATGTTTGTATTCTTTGAGATTATGTCTTTTGTATCCTTTCCACTGGTCATTCAGGAGGAGACAAAGGAAGCAAAAGAGGCGGGAGCATCTTATTTTGCCATTGCCATTATCGGTGGTTTGATGATTTTAATGGGTATTCTTTGTATATTTGCCCAGGTGGGAAGCTTCCAGTTTGATGTGCTGCAGTCGGAAGTGGAAAGAGTGGGAATGGTAACTCCGATTATGATGGTTGGAGGCATTTTGGTTTTGCTTGGATTTGGTGCAAAGGCCAGCTTATTTCCAATGCATACATGGCTACCAAAGACGTATCCGGCGGCTCCTGCTCCGGCAACCGCCATGTTGTCATCGATTCTTACAAAGACCGGTGTGGCAGGTATGATTTTTGTAGTTTGCGATGTCATGTTCCCGTCAAAGGAATTCGGAACTTTGGTATTGGTGCTTGGAACTATTACCATGGTTTGGGGCGGTATTATGGCACTGGCATCTGATGATATTATGAAGACCTTAGCCGGTTCCTCCATGTCCCAGATTGGTTTTATTACAGTGGGACTTTCCATGTGCGGACTGCTGGGAAAAGAAAATGGAATTGCCGTAAATGGAACCTTTCTTCATATGGTAAACCACACATTGTTTAAGCTGGCACTGTTTTTCTTAGCAGGTGTTGTGGTTTCTAAGCTTGGCAGTGCAAAGCTTGATGATATCCGTGGCTTTGGAAAGGGCAAGCCGTTGTTCCATGTGTGCTTCGCACTAAGTGGTCTTGGTATTGCCGGTGTACCGCTGTTAAACGGTTATGTCAGCAAGACATTGATTCATGAGGCATTAGTGGAGTATGGAAATTCTGTGGCAGAATGGCTGTTTTTGATTTCCGGAGGTCTGACACTGGCATATATGTTAAAGCTTTATGTGGTATTGTTCTGGGAGAAGCCGTCTGAGCAGGTGTCAGCATTGAAAGTTGTGGAGATTTCCTCTACAGAGGCTGTAGAAGGCGTTGCAGAGGATGCTATACAAGAAGCTGTAGAGGGCGTTGCAGAGACTTCTGTGGATGAGGTTGCAGAAGGAGATTCAGAGAAATCTTCTGAAAAGGCCGCAGTTAAGAAGGATATGTCCTTCAATACATGGTTTGCATTTTTAGTACCGGTCATTTGTTATCCGGTGATGGGATTGCTGCCAAATGTTGTGATGGACCGATTAGCAGAGCTTGGCAGTGGATTTTTCCATGGTGCTTCCTTAGAGCATAAAGTGCAGTATTTTACGATAGAGAATCTTAAGGGTAGTGCAATCTCCATTGCAATCGGTTTGGTACTTTATTTTGTGGTTGTAAGATGCCTGCTGCGTAAAAAGACGGAGGCAGGAGTAAGCTATCGAAATGGTCTTCCGGCTTGGTGTGACCTGGAAAAGGTGCTTTACCGCCCGCTGCTTTTGAAGGCGCTGCCTTGTATCGGAACTTTCGTAAGCCGTATCCTTGACTGGGTGGTAGATGCCATTGTTCTTGTAATGCATAGAACGATTTACCGGGATAATAACCGGGAAGAAAAGCCGGTGTATGCAGGACGTTTCTTAGATGGACTTGGAGAATTTTTAAATATACTCCGCAGGTTATGGAATAAGACGGTAGGGAAAAAACATCCTGTTGAGATAAACTTTGTAGTCGAATTTGCGAAGCTTAAGAAGAAGTCTTCCACAAGGATAGAGCTCATTTCAAAGAGTGTGTCCTTTGGACTTTTCATGTTTGCAGTGGGATTTTGTCTTACGATTGCGTATTTGATTTATTTGATGTAGTATAACGAAAATGATAGAAGCTGTAACATTACATGTGTTTTAGAAATGTGTAATGTTGCAGCTTTTTTTTGATTTGAACAGATTTTATGAATAAATTGTCAAAATAAAAACTTATATATATCTCATTTGTCGATATACATAAGCTTTTATTATTGTTTTGCCCTTTCGGCTTCACATTATTGAATTGACCTTTCGTCTATAATTAAATTATCATATTTTTGCTCTTATTTCAAGAGGAGAATTCTTCTAATCTTGCTTTTTTGTTTCAGCATTTTCATTTTGTAACAAATTATACTGTTCTTTCAATAAATTATATTCTTTCTCAAGATTGCTGTATTTTTTTAGGATACTATCTCTTTCTTTTGTAACATTATATAATTCAATATGTTTCTTTGGAAAACTCAACTTAAAGACAGAATCTTTAATCTCTCTGAATAAAGAATTTTTATCGTTGATACATTTAAGGTTGCCCTTCTTTGCAATTAATCTTCCAGCACTCACTACTTTTAAATCAGATAACAAAACAGCTCCTGTTTTCTCGAATCCATCTGATTTATTACCTGCATCATTTCCATAAACCTTACGCATCATTTGGTTACCTTGTGGATTATCAACAGGATGAAATGCATTAGTAATATTATCGGGTGTAGTCGATACTGGAACAACCAGATACATACCACCGATTTTTTCCAATATAATAACTGGGTGATGGTAAGAAAATTCGGGCTTATAATTAATTCCTAAATCAGTATAGAATATATCGCCTATTGCTACGGGAATTTTTGTCCGTGTATACATTCTTCTAAGAAACCAATTCTGCAAACTCATTATAAAATTAGCAGATTCATCCTGCTTCATTTTCTTATTCTCTTCTATGATATTCATTTCAAGACTTAAAAATTCATTTAAACATTCAGCAGAATCAGTTGATTTTTTTGTCTTGTTACTCCTATCTCTGATTATATTACGTAAAATACTGAAATTAACTTGCAATAAGTCTCACCCCATTTTTTTTTAAGTAATTCACAATTGCCTAGGTTTGTATAATATCACAATGCTCAGAATTTGTCATTAAAAATCGAAAGATGGGGGAAGCGGGTGATTTTATTCACGGTAAAGGATGCGGTTAGCAAAAGAAAGCTTACCTATACCCTGAATGATGATAAGTTAGTGGAAAGTGTTACAGACGGAAACGGCAGGGAAGCAAGGTTTTATTATGATGAGAACCAGTGTCTCAAGCAGTTTACTAATGCAATGGGTGAAAGCACCTATTATACATATGATGAGGGACACCGGATACTGACAGTAACAGATGACAATAACAATACCTATGTGACGAATACCTATAAAGAATATGATTCCATTATCGGGGCTTCGAAAAAAGTTACAAGGGTAGCCAGCCAGAAGGACGGCTTAGGCAATAAAACCACATTCAGCTACGAAGAGGATGAACAGAGTGGGGATACTGTTACTACAGTTACGACCCGTTCCGGTAGCAAGAAAAAGACAGTAACGGATGCCTATGGCAACATTACCTGCACCACCAATGAGGCAGGGGATAAAACCCTTATGACTTATGATGAGGATGGTAATGAGACCAGTATCAACAATGCCAACGGTTATGATGTAGTATACCGATATGATGATAATGGCAACATGACATCCATTGAAAACAGCCTGTTGGATGATAAAACGGCAGAAAAGGCAGAAACAGTCATGACCTATGACAGTGACGGCAATATGCTTACCATGAAAAACTGCAGTGGTGAGAGCATGAGCTGTACCTATGACGACAGGGGACTGATTCAGTCTGTTACAGACCAGAACGGCAATACCACCTCATACAAGTATAATGCCAGCGGTCAGGTAACGGAGGAAAGGGATTCCAATCAAAAAACAATCCAGTACAGCTATGATGAGAAAGGTGACCTTATCAGCGTCAGGGACAAGAATGGCAATGTTACAGAGTACACCTATAATAAGATGGGACTACAGGAAAAGGTGATTGTCCGGGATGGAGAACAGACCTATACCACTCAGACCTTCTATGACGATCTGGGACGTACCGACTATGTGATTGATACGGAGGGCGGTGTGACTTCTTACGATTATGACTGTGCCGGCAACATAACCAGCAGGACAGACCCGGGCGGAGCCATGACGGTATACCGGTATGACAAGAACTACCAGATGATAAAAGAGACGGTATATCCATCGGAAGAGAAAGAAGCCAAAGCATCTTCCACCACGGATTACACCTACACGAAGGAAGGACTGCTGAAAACTGTGACTGACGGGGAAAGTGGAACCGTAGTGGAAAATACCTACGACAAGACAGGCAACAAGACAAAGGAGGTAGAAAAAGACAAGGACGGAAAGAAGCTTTCAGAGGTGCATTACGAGCATGACCAGGCAGGAAATGTAATTAAGCAGACCCAGATAAACGTAAACCCGGAACAGGGCGGACCGGAAAGCCTGGTTACACAGTACTGCTATTATCCAAACGGAAAGCTTGACTATGTTATTGACAGCACCGGAAAGAAGACCAGCTACAGCTATGATAAGAGCTGGCGTGTGCAGACGGTTAAAAGTGACACGCAGCCAACCATAACTTACAAATACGACTCGGCAGGCAGGATATTGAGCCAGACGGCGGGAAGTGACAGTGGGGAACTGGTGACAGAAAGCTACACTTATGATATTTACGGTAATGTAAAGACTGCCACAGATGCCATGGGAAATGTCACCAGCTGCAGCTATGATGGCAACGGGAACCTGACGGAGACTACAGATGCTGCCGGCAGGATATTCTACAGCAGATACGATGCCTTAAACCGTGTAACAGAGACCGGAATGCGGTCGCCGTCAGAGCCGGGCAAAGACATTGTCCTGACAAGAACCGCTTATAACATAACGGCACATACCGTAACTGAGACGGATGCAGTAAACGGCGGCAGTATAACCACCACCTACGATACAGCAGGACGTCCGGTAAAGACCACCGATGGGGAGGGAGCTGTGCTTTCCGAGACAATCTACGATACGGAAGGACGGATTCTCCAGACAGTGGATGCCATGGGATGTGTGACAGAGAATGTCTATGACACTCTCGGACAGCTTAAGGAAGTGCGTGCCGGAGCAAAGGCCAGACCGGAAGCAGGAGCAGACGGAACATATGAATTATCAAAAGGCAGCCGTATCACATCGTATGATTACGATGCCCTTGGAAGAAACACAAAGGTAACGGATGCCAATAGTGGTGTATCCTCCGTGGTCTTTGATGGCCTTGGTCGGATTCTGTCTTTAAAAGATCCGAACCAGAATGCACCGGAAAAAGAGACTTCCGTAAACACCTATATCTATCAGTACAATGAACAGGGACTGTTAGAGCAGGAGACCAATGCCATCGGTAACACCATACAGTACCGGTATGACAGTAAGCTGCTGTTAGAGCAGATGACCGACAGTGCCGGGGAAAAGACTTCCTATACCTATGACGGCTTAAACCGCTTAAAGACGGTAAAGGACGGTCTTGGAACCATCACTTATACTTACGATGCCAACGGAAACATTACAGAGGTAACGGAAAAAGAATCCGGTTTTACCAATATGTTTGAAAGCAA
>JAQXLK010000369.1 GCA_029012085.1 Clostridiales bacterium | reverse complement strand
CCTCGAATTGTGTTGGCGGCAACTGATTTATACGAGAAGTTTGGATTGGAAAATGGCGCAGATATACTTGAAAACACATTTTCCGGTGTTGATACAAAGTTATATGAAGATAGTCTGAATGTTACGGATTCCCAGCCCCTTATTGATTATATACTTTCCTGCCATGGAAATCAGAATCAATATATTGTAAACAGATATCATGAATTTGCTTCTTTTGTGGAAAAAAATATTAATAAAGGTTTTCGAATCACAAAAAATGCCGGCATTTTCATAGCATTGAAATAGTTTGTGAAATAGTTTGTGAAATAGTTTATGAAAATTATTTTGATTTTGTATAAAAAAATACTTGCAGGTGACCTTACGTCACCTTATATTATATCAAGTGGGAAATATTATTAACACACAGCCATTTTGGCCGGAGAGAAAGGGGTACAATAATGAAAGGTATTATCTTAGCAGGTGGTAGCGGAACCAGACTTTATCCGCTGACTATGGTTACCAGTAAACAGCTTTTGCCGATTTATGACAAGCCCATGATTTATTATCCTATGTCGGTTCTCATGAATGCGGGGATAAGGGATATTCTTATTATTTCTACGCCGCAGGATACACCAAGATTTCAGGAACTTTTGAAGGATGGAAGTCAGTTTGGTGTAAATCTTTCTTATGCAGTTCAGCCATCACCGGACGGACTTGCACAGGCATTTATTATTGGAGCGGATTTTATTGGTGATGATTCGGTCGCTATGGTTCTTGGTGATAACATTTTTGCAGGACATGGCCTTAAGAAAAGGCTTAATGCTGCTGTTGAAAATGCGGTTAACGGAAGAGGGGCAACAGTATTTGGATATTATGTTGATGACCCGGAAAGATTTGGTATTGTAGAATTTGATTCGGAGGGAAAGGCGGTTTCTATTGAAGAGAAACCTGAAAAGCCAAAGAGCAACTATTGTGTAACCGGTCTTTATTTCTATGATAATAAGGTTGTTGATTATGCAAAAAATTTGAAACCATCAGCAAGAGGTGAACTTGAAATAACAGACCTTAACAAAATTAGTTGCTTCTACAAGACTTTCGTGGGTACCAGTGTCTAACCAGGTAAATCCCTGTCCAAGAAGCTCTACGTTCAAGTCTCCGGCTTCCAGATAAATTCGGTTCAAATCCGTAATCTCTAATTCGCCACGTGCACTAGGCTTTAAATTCTTTGCATATTCCACCACGCGGTTATCATAGAAATACAAACCGGTTACACAGTAATTACTTTTTGGCTTCTCCGGTTTTTCTTCAATAGAGATTGCCTTACCTTCGGAGTTAAATTCTACAATACCAAAGCGCTCCGGATCATCTACATAGTAGCCAAATACGGTAGCACCGTTTCCATTTTCTGCATTGGTAACAGCAGCCTTTAAACGTTTCTTAAGACCATGTCCTGCAAAAATGTTGTCACCAAGTACCATGGCAACCGTATCATTTCCAATGAATTCCTCACCAATGATAAATGCCTGGGCAAGTCCGTCCGGACTAGGCTGTACGGCATAGGTAAGTTCTACACCAAACTGATGTCCGTCCCCTAACAATTCCTGAAAACGTGGGGTATCCTGTGGTGTAGAAATGATTAAAATATCCCGGATTCCTGCGTTCATCAATACAGACATTGGATAATAAATCATCGGCTTGTCATAGATTGGAAGCAGCTGCTTGGATGTTACCATCGTAAGCGGATAGAGGCGGGTTCCGGAACCGCCGGCAAGAATAATTCCTTTCATGTCTTGTAACCTCCTTTTTAAAATATGTCCATTTTTCTGTGATTTATCAGTAGATTAGTTGTTTTCTCTTGTATTGTAACTGATTAATACCATTATAAAAGGTGACGTAACGTCACCTGCAAGCTTTTTTTCTATGATTTATTTTTCGTTTTTTATAGTTTACAGAGAAAAACTCCGGCCTCCTTTGTGATGGAAAATCCTTTTTGCGTCTTGCGTTCTACAAAAGTGCGGAAATCTTTATAACGTTCCAAGATATATTGGTTTTGATTACCGTGGCAGGATAAAATGTATTCGATTAAATCCTCGGCTTTCGTCACCAATAAGCTATCCTCATAGGCTTCAAACTGAATGGAAGAGAAGTTTGGTTCCAGTAATTTCGTACCATTTTGGATTCCAAACTGCTCGTAAAGGCGTTCAGCAGAGAGAACAATCCGGTTGTCAAACTGGCTCACAAGCGTACTGATTTCCTGCATATGGTTTGGTCCGTAAGCACTGCATAGAAAAGTTCCCTTCGGCTTCAATACTCTTGATACTTCACGTAGTGCTGCAGGAATGTCTTCACAGTAGAAGAGAACATGGTTTGCAATGACAACATCAAAGCTGTCAGCAGAATAAGGTATATGGTGGCAGTCAAATTGCTCGAAAGAAAAGCGGGAATCTTCTGTCCCGATATTACGCCTCGTATCCCGAATCATTCCTTCTGAAAGGTCGGATAACACAATACTAATATCGGAAGGAAGCTGATGCAGGCTGTGTGTCCATAAGGTTCCATCGCCGCAACCAATTTCCAAAATGCAAATTCCCGGAGTAATGGGAATTTGTCGGTAAATCCACTGAAACCATCCTTCCTTGTTGGTTGAATAAAGGTTGTGAAGTCGTATTCTGGAAGAAATATTGGTTGCATCCTGGTACTGGCTTTTCAGACTAGTTTCCATATTCGTCAGATGGATAAGATTGAGCATCTGATCCCAGTTGATGGATTGGTCTTCTTTTAAAGCTGTAATGGTATTCTGGATGGCATGCTCTACAAGCTGCATCTGTTCAATGCGGTCAGAAATCAGCTTTCGCTGTAAGTCCAGAGAATTAACCAGCATGGTTTTATCCATATCACTGACAGTTAAGTCTTTGATTTCCTTTAGGGAAAAACCAAGATATTTCAACAGCAGAATCTGTTGGAGCCTGGCAAGGTCTTCATCCGTATAAAAACGGGACCCCGACTCACTGACGTAAGATGGCTTTAAAATATTTTGTTGGTCATAAAAACGAATCGTACGCACAGAGACCTGTGCCATTTTTGCAAATTGTCCGGAGCTGTAATAGCCATTTTTTTTCATATTTTAACCTCATTTGTTCGGTATGTTGATGGTTCTTGTCTGGTAATATTTGTTGCCCCAGCTGTCTTTTCCGTAAAATTTAACTGTTTGCTTATTTTGAAGATTTTCCTCTAAAATCTTTGTTTTCTTTGCTTTGCTGGAATGGAACTTGTAAGTCTTACCACCGACTTTTATGGTTCCGGATTTGATGTAAGAGCAGATAAATTGTAACTTTTTTAGTTCTTTTTCTGATTCTTCTGTTTTTTCCGGAAGCTTCTTTTTGTTAATAATCGAGAAGTTTCTTTTACCATTATTGCTGTCACAGGACTCTAATGTAAGTGCACCATAATTATTGTACTTAAAGACATTATTACAAATGGAGAGTCTGGTTGACTTTTTGATAATAGCCCCATAGCTGTAATAGTTGAATTTATTTTTCTTGATGGATACATTATCAGCGCCCCACAAAAAGATACCGGCTACAGCCTTGCCCTGTTTTGAAGAAGAGCTTCGGTTGAAGGTGTTATAGCTGATTGTGATGTTTTTACAGTTCTTTCCACGCAGTGTATGGTGAATACCAAATCCTCTTGGATAGTCTGTAACCATATTCTTGGTAATAGATATATTCTTACATGGTGTCTTGTCTGTCGCAAAGCCGGGAGCCCATTCACCATCCTGTTTACTTTTATAACAGATATCTAACTGGATTGCCTCACTTGTAAATTTGTCTTTTTCATATCGGAAACCGGATATTTTGCATCGATTGATGGCACTGTCACAGACACCAGCAAGTTCAATGGCATGTGCACCGTAGCAGTTTTTTATAGTGGTGGAATCAATGATAATATTTTTGGCATGTCCAAAGTAGAGAAGATTGCTGGTGCATACTGCTTCTTTGATATCACCGCCATCCCAGGTTCCACCGGTAACACGGATGTTCTGGGATAAGTTGTATTTTTTTCCTTTGTTACTTTTATGTTTTGCATCCGTATTACGGAGCATGTTATATTCTAATCCTTCAAAGCTGCGCTTGATTGTTGCATCATCATCCAAACGTAGTGTAGTGTTAGACTGGATATACAAAGTATCGCTTATGTAATAAGTGCCTGCAGGAACAATTACTTCAATATTATAATCGGCTCCTGCCTGGTCGAGAGCTTTTTGGATAGCACTGCGGTCATTTTCTTTATCTGCACCATTTGCACCGAAATCTGTAACATTATAGTAGTAAGTCTCTCCGGCAGCATGACAAATATGTGTCGGTGAGAAAAACAAGACTGCTACGAGTACAGTAAAAATAATAGAATAAAAATGTTTCATAGGTATTATGCCTCCCTCTGATGATGAAATAATATTAATATAATAATACTAATTTTCCAATCTGTAAAACGGATATTACAAAAATGAATAAATTTTAATACTTATTTGTGAAAAGGTTACTGTACACACCCCATAAATAACCATTGTCTAAATTGCTGAATTTCAAAAAATTTTTTCGTGGATAATCTTTGGCATTTATGAATACAATGTTGATAGTATTTCATAAATGCCTTTTTTTCGATTGTTATCCACTTTT
>JAQXLK010000368.1 GCA_029012085.1 Clostridiales bacterium | reverse complement strand
ACATATCCATAGGCCTCTTCCCCCACCACATCAGTTAGATATGGGGTAAAAAATAATGCAATTCCCAATCCAACAGCAAACGTGATTACACTTGCGAGAGTATTTATAATTAATGCCTTACTCTTTCCTCTTTCCTTCATGTTCAAAAACCTCTATAAAGCTATTGTAAAATCTACGTTTTGGAAATTTCTTTGCTTGTTCTAACGATAATACACGTCTTCGGTTTCTCTCTTGTTCATCATGAGCAAGTTTTACGATTTCTCTTTTTAAGTTCCCCACAATTCCTTCTCGCTCCACCCAGATGGCGACATTTTCTGGAGCATACTCAATAAGTCCACCGGATTTTGTGACAATAAGAGGGAGGCCACAGAGCATTCCCTCGATTGCGATCAGCCCCGCAGCTTCTTCCCAAAGAGATGGAATAGCCTGCATATCTGCCGACTGATAATAGCGATATAATTCCTTATTCTCAATGTATCCAGTAAATTGAACGCGTCCGTCTGCTTTTTGTACAAGTTCTTCTACTTCTCTCACATAAGGAGTATCCACATTTCCACCGGAAATTGCACTTCCGATCATGAGTAATTTGATATGTGGATCATTAATCTCAAGAATTGCCTGAACAAGTTCTCTTGCTCCCTTTACCTCAAGAATTCTTCCACAGTAAATTACCACAACATCATTCTTGGAGAATCCAAAGGATTTACGAATTTCATCTCTTTCTTCTGGGGAAATCTGCTTTACAAATTTATCCTCATTTACACAATTATGTACCGTGTATGGTATTACTTCTGTATCTGTGGTCGTTCGCAGCCATTCCTTGGTCGCAAATTCACTAATTCCTATCACTCCACCATAAATATGATCAATATACGGTTCGCAAAGAAGGTGATGATGAATGTGAAGAAATACCTTCTCTTTACCAAAATTCTCTGCAAACCTTTTCATTTCATGGTACAAACCTCCTTCTGCAACCATTATATCTACTGGATGTTCTTTTAGATATGCATATACTCTTCGATAATATGCAATATCAATCAGTGTTCGATTTCTTACCAATGGATTTATATATCGCAGTACCCGATTAAGCAATCGGTCTGCTAGTGTTGTTCTAGGCAAATACACAATCTTCGTATGCTTATACTGCTTTGCTATTTCTTCAGCGCTTGCATCTTCCATTGAAAACACTACAAAATTTGCCTTTTGCTCTATTTCGTTCTGTTCAATCAGAATTGTTACCAGTTCTTCTATCGCTCCGCCCTTTACAGCCGGTACCGGATAGACTTCCGGTAAAATCAATGCAATTTTTTTCACAATTTTTTCTCCAACATATATCTTTTCAGGATTTGTGATATCTTATACTAAGAGTCCACAAATACAAATCCGGCAAATATACTTTTAATATTCCAGATATCTTACGATGTCTATCCGACACATGAAGCAAAGCTTTTTTATGCTCCTTGGCAAATTTTTTGCAGGCTGCAAACTCCGCCTGATGCTTACCTTTTTCATCCTTTGATAACTGTGCGTACTTTTCAAAGGCACGGCTTACACTACAGCCAATCAGATTAATATCTCCATATTTCGGTGAAATCTCTATTAGTCTGTTATAGCATTCCTCTTCCACCTTCATAGCATCTAGATATTTCTGCTGAAACTGCTGCTTCATCGCACTTCCCGGATAGATTACGTAATGGTAGAACGGATAGTAGATGGTTACAACTTTGCTAAATTTTTCTGTGCAGATTACATCAGTGTTAAATAGCAAATCCTCCGCAACCTTATAATTTTTAAATCGCACATTTCTTATTAGGTCTGTGCGATACAGTTTACACACCGGTCCCCATACTGTAAGGAGCGCCAATCCACTATCAATTTTATTTTCAAAATGAGTAATACAACAATTATTCTTTTCTCCAATAGCATTCCTATCCGTCTGCTCTGCGATTTCCGGAGACTCTTCCCTCAAAATACAGTTTGCGACATCTGCGCCATACCTCTCCGCCAATTCGTATAGTGTCTGAAGCATGTCCTTCTCAATCCAATCGTCTCCATCCATAAACATAAGATACTTCCCTTTGGCAAGTTCAATACCCCGATTTCGTGTATAAGCAACCCCTTGATTCTCATGAGAGTATACCTCTATGCGATTATCTATTTCTGCTAATTCATAGCATTTGAAAAGACTCTGATCGGTTGATCCATCATTTATTAGAATAATTTGTAGATTGTTATATGTCTGGTGACAGATGCTTTTTATAGCCCTTTCAATCTGATTCTCAACATTATATACCG
>JAQXLK010000367.1 GCA_029012085.1 Clostridiales bacterium | reverse complement strand
AGTTAAATCTTTGAGGGCTTCACCTAATTCAATGTTAGCACAGGCAGTAAGAGCCGTCAAATCAGACAGCTGTAATTCTGTTTCAATATCTTTCATGTTGACACCTTTAAAAAGTGTCCAAAACTTCTTATTCGCTAGACTTCTTTTTGAAAGGACAAATTTTTTTTACCTTTCCTATTCTACTTCAACAGCATTCCACTGTTTTTTAAATTCCTCAATATCTATTGGGGTTTCCTCGATTGGTTCATTTTCCAATCTTTCAAGGTTATCTGCATATTTCTCATTTTCTCTTGCACGTTGTATCATGTCTTGTGCATTGATATAATCACAGCTAGGCATTTCAAAAGTTCTGTACTTGCCATCCTTGTTAATGTAATGATACACAATTACATTGAATCGTCTCATAAACTGTTCTATGGAATCGATATTGCGGTGTTTCTCATCTACCATAAAATCATAGACTTGTTCCGGTGGATAAATAGAGCACACAATAACGCTTGTCCATAGTTGATATACATTCTGATAACGGCAATGTTGCTGTTTCCGGCTGTATACATCCAATATATTTAAGACTTTTTCATAAGGCATATTCCCTCTGAATTCATCTAATATAACAACTTTGGCTGGATTATTTGCATAAAAATCAAAACCACCGCCACTGGAACCGGAATTAGAATAATCATTACAAAGATAAACTTCTTCCAATGAATACTGTTCACACTTCTTGATATAGGTATATGTCTTACCGGTGCCACTACGACCCCAATGATATTCATTCCACATTTCTTTTTTCAATGGGGTTTCCTTTATCCTCTTAGAAAGATAAGCAGATTTGACCATTTTTTCATATCTTCTGTACCGGAATGATTCGTCAAATATTTCTTCTGGTGTATAACCTTCATCCAGTAATTCTTCTATTTCATCCAAATCATTCCGCTTACCCTGATTATCTTCAATTACTTCCAAACCCTGAGAATACAAGACTTGTTCTCCCTTTTCTGCATATTCCCCTTCTTTTAAGAGATATGCGGTCAGTTCTTTTTTGCCCCCTAATTGAGGTTCTATATGCGACTGAAAAAGTACTTCCGATACTTTTTTCAGAGTGGTTGTATTACCATAACATGCAATATGTGCATGATAGCAACCTTTACTGGAAACACAAACTGCTATTCCGGCATGGCGTCCTTTTCCACTTTCTTCCCATAAATTAATGAAATGTTGAGCAAGCATTTCAGGATTTTCATACTGCTCTTTTGTTAGTCCGGCTTTTTCCATATTCATAATATGGATAGTACCTACCCAACATCTTCCTCTTGTACTAGGAGAAAAACTCATTTTGTCACATCCTTTCTAAAATAGTCACAAATGTTTTGTGACGAGAAAACCTTGTAAAACAGCTATCTTTCTATAATAATTACAATTACAAAAGTTGGGTGGTAATACTGGCACCCAACTATTGTCAAAGGTCGGCTTGTGGCTTGCGCCACCGCCTTCCCTTTGACGGAATTATTTCTGCAATAATTCCAATAATTTCTTTTTAGATACTTTGGGAATAATAATTCCCCTTAGAGGCTGTCCATCAATCAGAATAATTCCTTTTCCCTGCCCGAATTGCAGTTCATCTTCGCCTTCAAAATGTTCTCCGGCAAATAGGCCTTTTCTTCCATCTACAGTAAGTTTTCCTAATCCAACAGACACATGGAAATTGTCCGCGCTACCACTGGATGCTGGAAATATAGAAGCTGTGTATCGTTGCATGGATAGCCACAAAAAGCATTTCCGCGACCTGCCTAACATCAGAATTGAACTCATCATTTGCCTGATTTCATCAGCTTTTTGTTTCCCTTCTTTACTTATTGAATAATATGTCAGTAATCCGGCAATCTCATCAATAAGTAAAATCCTGATTTTTCCATTGCCCCCTTCCGGCGTTGTCAGAAACGCTTTGTAATATAATTTGATTAGCTCATAGCAGGCGTCAAATTCTGCATAATGTTCTGATATACCTTCAAATTCTCGGCTTGCCTTAAAGTCTGCTATATACAAATCACTAACGTTTTTTTTGGCTTTATACAGCCAATACAGGATGCTAGTGCTTTTGCCGGAACCTGAACCGCCAACGATGATATAGTGACCTGCTAAAGGGGCATAAATAGGAATTTTAATCCCTTGCATACGATATAAATAAAAGTTGTAGCCCACCATTATTAAATCATCCATCCAACGTCACGTCCTCGGTATCATCTATGACCCCACTGTTCTGGTTCAAGATTTTCCTTTGTGTTTCTTGTAAACATAATGCTAAAACCCGTTTTTCTTCTGGGGTTCGTGCATACCTTACTTCTATAAAAGGCATTTTTAAATCATACCGCTCTTTCCAATCTACAAGTACCTGCGGAGCGAATCCATAAATTTGCAAATGCTTTCTTACTACATCGACAATAACGGTCTGCAAAATTATCTTCTCGTTGTCATCTTCATAAAATAATGAGACTGAGATGTATGGTAATCCGCTATTTTCCCCGAATGACAACAAAGATGAGTTCATTAGTGCATTGTTGAGATTAACCAACTCCGCATAGCGTTTTTCCCCAATAATGAGTCTGATTCTTTCCCATAACTCATTGGAGAAGCCAATATCATTATAAAATTGATAATTTCTTTTTCCGTTTATGAAATTATGCAATTTAGCAATGGCTTCACTTTCGTTACATCCTGTGCATACTTTAATTAAATGTACTACTGCATAATAAGCTAAAATGCAAATGATGAAACATAAGAAAATATCCAACAAAATTCTCATTTATACCCTCCTAGTAGTGTTGGGGGAGAAGCTCCCCCAACTTATTTTGTTTAATCTAGTACTATAATATCTTTAACTGGTTGGTAAAAACCGGTCTTTGTGGCGATGGCCTTTCCATACGTAATGTCGATTTCCATACCAACTTTTAAATCTGAACAGTCTATATCGCCGACATAAATGGATTCAACCTTTTGTCCAACACATCCTCTTCCGGCAGTTGGATTGTTGTAGTATGAATTATATTCGTCTGCAACCTGAAGGGTCGTCATTGGTTTGCCATCTGAATTAGTTGTGTAATTTAGCCCGAGTAATTGCATTTTCTTTTGTACTCCTTTCTCCGGTGCGCCGCCGGTTATTGGTTCCGTATTTTATCATAATTTTTTTTGTTTGAATTGTCGAACAGTCTGATTACTGCTTGAGATGCCCTATTTGGATGCTTAGTTGTGATTTGGGTATTTTCAGATTTCTTTTAACTCCTGAGAAATTTGAATTACGAGGTTGAGTTTGCAATTCAATATTGCTGTGAGGAGCCCGTGGAATTATAAAATATTTATAAATAAAATATAAAAAATATATTAAAAGACACGCAA